>CANHBC010000104.1 GCA_947458835.1 Betaproteobacteria bacterium
GGCCGCCACGCTCCAGCGGCTTGAGACCATCCCGGGCGCGGGCGAGCGGCCGCTGCTGTGGGCCTGCAAGGGTTTCGATGCGACCACCGGCGAATTGCCGCACCGGATCATCGCCCGCGTGCGCACCGGCGGCGCCCCCGCGGGCGTACTCTCCGGCCCGAGCTTCGCGGCCGAGATCGCGCGCGGCCTGCCGGCGGCGCTGACGCTGGCAGGCACCGACGCCGGCTTCGCGAGCACCACCGCCCGTGCGCTGCACAGCAGCCGCCTGCGCATCTACTCCTCGCCGGACGTGATCGGCGTGGAGATCGGCGGCGCCGCGAAGAACGTAATGGCGATCGCGGCCGGCATCTGCGACGGGCTTGCGCTCGGTCTCAATGCCCGCGCGGCCCTGGTGACCCGCGGCCTGGCCGAACTGACCCGACTGGGCCTGAAGCTCGGCGGCCGACCCGACACACTGATGGGACTGAGCGGTGCCGGCGACCTGATCCTGACCTGCACCGGAGACCTCTCGCGCAACCGGCAGGTCGGGCTGCGACTGGCGCAGGGCGTACCACTGGCGGAGATCCTCGGCACCCTTGGCCACGTGGCCGAGGGCGTATCGAGCGCACACGCCCTCGCTTCGCTCGCACGCGACAACGCCGTCGAGATGCCGATCACCGAGGCGGTATGCCAGGTGCTCGACGGCCGACTGCAGCCCGCCGAGGCAGTCGACGGATTGATGCGACGCGACCCTCGGGCAGAGGGCGAATAGCCCCCCCCCGGCAGACCCGGCAGTGGGGTCACGGCAGTGGGGTCAGGTCTTGCCTTTTGCGCATCGCCCCCGACGCATGGGCGCACTGTGACAGACTTTCCCGCATCCCCTGCCTCGTCGACAGCGCCCGCCCCGGGTGCCGATGCCTGCCCGATGCCTGGTTCCCTCCGCCCCCGCGTTCGCCGGCGATTGCTGCCGATCCTTGCCATGGTCGCACTGATCACCGGTTGCGCCGCTCGACCTTCCTTCCCGACCGAAGCACCGCCCCGCGCCGAGACCTGTCCCGCCGGGGTCCCTGAAGGCGCCCGCTGCCTGCGCGGGCAGGATTCCGCCGATGCGCACTACCTGATCGTCGTGCCGGCGAATTGGAGCGGCGTGCTGGTGGTCCATGCGCATGGCGGACCGACGCTCGGTCCGCCCAGGCGCACGCGCGCGGACGAGGACATCGCGCGCTGGGCGATCACCGTGCGCGAGGGCCACGCATGGGCAGGCTCGGTATTTCGCCAGGGCGGCTTCGCGGTGACAACGGCAGCGGAAGACACCGAGCGCGTCCGGCGCATCTTCATCGATCATGTCGCCATGCCGCGCCGCACGCTCCTGCACGGTCAGTCCTGGGGCGCGATGGTGGCCACGCGCGCGGCGGAACGGTTCCCGCGGTCGTGGGACGGCATCCTGCTGACCAGCGGCGTCGTCGCTGGTCCGGCGACCTACGATTTCCGCCTCGACCTGCGCGCGATCTACCAGTACCTCTGCGGCAACCATCCGCGACTGGACGAGCCGCAGTACCCGCTGGCCATCGGCCTGCCCGCCGGAGCGAAGATGAGCGCGTCCGACCTCGCCAGGCGTGCGGACGAGTGCCTCGGCACCGGTCAGCCGGCTGCGAAACGCACTGCCGAGCAGGCCGGGAAGCTGCGCACGGTCGTCGACGTGCTGCAGATCCCGGAGTCGTCCGTGGTGGGCCACCTCAACTGGGGCACGTTCACCCTGCGCGACGTGGTCGAGAAGAACGGCGATACGAGCCCGTTCGGAAACGACACGGTCCGCTACGCCGGCTCGCGCGACGACGTAGCGCTCAATGCCGGCGTGCCACGCTTCAGGGCCGAGCCTGCGGCGCGAGCGCGCTTCGCGGCCGATGTCGACCATGCCGGCCGCTTCGCCGTCCCGGTGCTCAACGCACACGGCATCGGCGATGCCACCGTGTTCGTCGAGGGCACCGATACCCTGCGCCAGCGAATGGTCGCGGCGGGCAATGGCGATCGCCTCGTCCAGGTCTTCATCGATTCGCGCGAGCACAGCTATTGGGGCGACGCGTACTACCCGCCGCTGTTCGATGCGCTCCTCGAATGGGTCGAGAAAGGCCGCAAGCCGACCCCGCCAGGCATCGCGGCACGGTGCCGCGCCCCGGGCGGCACGAGCGCATCAGAGTGCCGGTTCGTGCCCGACTACCGGCCTCGACCACTGGCCTCGCGGGTCTATCCGAGGTAGTCCGCTCGACCTCGGCTTTGACCGCGGCGGCCTGCACGGTGGGACCACCCGAGGCCGTCAGGCGCCTCCGGGGAAGCCCTGCTGGCGCCACGCCTCGAACACCACTGCCGCCACCGAGTTGCCGAGGTTGAGGCTGCGCGACGCCGGCCGCATCGGCAACCTCAACCGGTAGCCGGGCGGGAAACCGTCCAGCACGTCGTCGGGCAACCCGCGGCTCTCGGCGCCGAACACGAAGGCATCGCCCGGCTGGAACGCGATCTCGCTGTAACGCGTGGCTCCACGAGTGGTGATGGCGAAGCACCGTGCGCCGCCGAGCGCGGCGCGGCAGGCATCCCAGTCGGCATGACGCTGCACCGTCGCGTGCTCGTGATAGTCGAGGCCTGCCCGCTTGAGCCCCTTGTCGGTCATCACGAAGCCCATCGGCTCGACCAGATGCAGCCGGCAGCCGGTGTTGGCGGCCAGCCGGATCACGTTGCCGGTGTTGGGGGCGATCTCGGGGTGGACAAGCACGATCTCGAACATGACCCGATGTTAGCGGCAGCAGCGGCCCTGGTGCGCCTGCCCGAGGGCCGTATCCGAGGCAGCGCGGACGTTTCCCTGCGACGGTCGCCCCTCTCGGGAAAGCCGTGCAGCCGGGCTAAAGTCCGCGCCCCCGAGCGCCGTTAAGCAGCCATTCCGGGAGGTCCCGCATCACCCTCCCGTCCGACGACACCTCGGAATCGTCCATGCGTTCCTTCCGGGGCGGTTTCACGCTGATCGAGCGGGTGGTCGTGACCGTCATCCTCGGCATCCTCGGCATCCTCGCCGCCACCGCCCTGCCGCGATTCATCAGCCTGACTTCGGACGCCCGCTCGGCTGCCGCCGCCGGCATGGCTGGCGAACTGCGCTCGGCGGTCACGCTCGTACAGGCACGCCATCAGGCCACCGGCAACTCCACAGCTACCCGCGTGACGATGGCCGACGGCACGACCACGAACGTGGGCACCGGCACCCGCGGTGGCTTCCCGACGGCAGGCCTGTCGGGCATCGGCGATGCGATGCGGTGCGAGTCGGCTGCCGCCTGCAACGGTTTCACCGGATCGGTGGCTCGCGGCAGTACGGTGGCCACCTTCATACCGGCGAGTGCCCCCGCCGCGTGCAGCGTGACCTACGACGCGAGCACCGGTCTCGAGACGAACAACGCCACGCCGGCAAACTGCTGAACCGATGGCAGCGCCGGCACTCGGCACGGGCTCCACACTGGTCGAGCTGGCAGTGTCGAGCGCGCTGATCGCGCGCCAGCTCACCAGGCGGCGTCCAGCACCTCGGACAGCAGCTCGACCTCGCGCCGGAACTCGCGCTTCGGATCGGCGTTGAAGTTCTTCAGCGAGTCCTGCACCAGCTGCGGCAGGCTGGCGCGCGGAACGGCCACTGGCAGCTCCGACAAGCACGCCGGCAGGCCGAGCGCCCGGGCGCGCGCCTCGAAGGCGTCAGCGGCGAGCAGGTGGGCCTGCGCCGAGTCTCCCGGGCCGGCATCGGCCGGGAGCGCACCGAGCGCGACCGCCATGTTCCGGGTGGCCCGCGGATCGCGCGGACCGAGTCTGCGCATCACGGCAGAGGTGACGGCGGCGTTGGCCTGTCCCTGCGACACCTGCGGGAAGCGGATGAACAGCGCCGTGGCGAATGCGTACGCGACGCGCTGCACCCAGTGCTTGTCGAACATCGTGCCGCCGTCATCGGCATCGCGGTTCTGCAGCCAGGCTGCGGCGCACAGTTCGAGCCGCGGCACCGGGTCGTCGGGCGCGGCCAGCAGCCGCGGCAGCGCGCGGTCGGCGAGCGTGAACGCCTGCCGCCGGTTGCCCTCGACCAACGGGTTCTGGCGCTCGGTACCGAGGTTGACGAGCGCACGGCAGAACACCGAGAAGCCGCTCTCCAGCGCGAGCGACACCGGCGCGGTCTGCAGCGCACGATGGTCCCAGAACACCGCCTGCGGCCGGGTCCTGGGATCGAAGAACTCCATCCGGTGGTCGAGTTCCTCGTTGCGGATCGCCGAACCACCCCGGTGCGTGGCAGAGGTGCCCACGGTGCAGACGTTGATGATCGGAAGCTTAGGCGCCAGCAGCCGCGGGCTGATCGCGGCGCCGTCCTCCGGGTAGCGGGTGATCATGTCCATCACGTCGCCGCGCTCGGCCAGCAGGATCGCGACCACACGGGTAGCCTGCATCACGCTGCCCCCGCCGACAGCCAGCAGCAGGTCGGCTCCGGCCGCGCGCGCTGCATCGCGCGCCGCGACCACGTCCGGGTAGGGCGAATCCTTGCCCATCCGGTCGAACTGCCCGGCATAGGCCGGACCCAGCCGGTCACGCAGCAGCGCGACGAGCCCCGTACGCGTCGCCACGGTTCGACCGCAGACGATGAATACCCGGCTGGCCTTCAGCCGCGCCACCTCGGCGGGCAGCGCATCGAGCGCGTCCTCGCCACTGTACAGGCGCACCGCAGGCGTCACCGCCCGGAACGCGGTGACCCGCATGACGCCACCTTCGTCACTGCCCGACATGCATTCCCTCCCGGATTGGTCACCACCTGGCGCCACTGGGGATCACGCCACTTGGGGTCAGGTCTTGCCTTTTGCCCGGCCGGGCAAAAGGCAAGACCTGACCCCAAGTATAGGGCGCGGGGTCGGCGAGGCGCTCAGGTAGACTTCGCACCTACGCTGACAGTCCTCCCGGAGCCCCCATGGCCACGACCCTTTCCGAACAACCCGCGGTCACCGATTGCACCCTCGCGATCGACGGCCGGGTCGCCACCCTCACGTTCAACCGCGAAGACATCCGAAACGCGCTGTCTGGCTCGCTGATCGGTACCGAACTGGTCAGCGTGGTGAACTGGGCGAGTGCCTGCCCGGACATCTCGGTGCTGGTACTCACCGGCGCCGGATCCGCGTTCTCCGCGGGCGGCAACGTGAAGAACATGAAGCAGCGTACCGACGTGCCGGTGCACGAGGTGCAGCAGAACTACAAGTCGGGCATCCAGCGCATCCCGATGGCGCTGCACGAGTGCGAACTGCCGGTGATCGCCGCGGTGAACGGGCCGGCGATCGGCGCCGGCTTCGACCTCACCCAGATGTGCGACATCCGGATCGCCTCCACCGAAGCACAGTTCGGCGAGACCTTCGTCAACCTGGGCATCATCCCGGGCGACGGCGGGTCCTGGTTCCTCACCCGCGCGGTCGGCTACCAGCGTGCCGCCGAGCTCACCTTCTCCGGACGCCTGATCAAGGCCGACGAAGCCCTGGCGCTCGGACTGGTGCTGGAAGTCGTGAAGCCCGAGGAACTGCTCGCCCGCGCGCAGGAGATGGCCCGGCGCATCTCGTACAAGCCGCCCCAGGCACTGCGCTACGCGAAGCGCCTGCTCAAGCTATCGCAGCGCATGCCGCTGCCCGAGTACCTCGATATCTGCTCGAGCTACCAGGCGCTGTGCCACAAGACCGAGGACCACGCCGAGGCGCTTCAGGCTTTCTTCGAAAAGCGGCGCGGCGAGTTCAAGGGGCGCTGACCGATGCGTGCGTTCGCCACCCTCTGCCTGGCCGCCGGGCTGGCGCTGGCCCTGCAGGTCCCGTCCGCATCGGCCCAGGAGGCACCGCTGCCCCCGGTGGACGTCGGCGCCAAGGATCCGTCGTGGGTGCAGTTCCAGAAGCGGCTGGCTGCCGCGGTCGAACAGCGCGACGTGAAGTTCCTGCTGTCGATCCTGGACCCCAAGGTGCGCAACAGCTTCGAGAAGCCCGACGGAGTGAAGGCCTTCGTCGAGCAGTGGGACCTCGACACCGCCGCGAAGGCGAAGGATTCACCGCTGTGGAGCGAACTGCGCTCCATGCTTCGCTTCGGCGCCGCCCCGGTGGAGGCAGCCACCGGCGAACGGCTGCTCTGCCTGCCTTATGTCGCGGTGACCTTCCCGCCGACCATCGACCCGATCCTGTTCGCCGCGGTGGTGACCGCAGACGCACCGGTCTTCGCCAAGCCCTCGACGCAGGCGCCGATCATCGCCACGATCTCCCACCAGATCGTCGGCGTGGAGGACTGGGACCTCGAAGACGATGCGAAGTCTCCCCAGCGCTGGGTCAAGGTGGTGCTCAAGAATGGCGGCGGCTACATGGCCTCGGAGCACGTGCGCAGCGCGATCGAGGCCCGAGCCTGCTTCACCCGAAGCCGCGGCAAGGTGCCCAACGCGGGCCCCTGGCGGATGATCTCGCTCACCGTCGGCGGCGGTTGAGCATGGCCAACGCGCCGGGCGCCTTCGCCATCGACCGCGCCGGCCCCGAGGATGCGCCGGCCATCACCGACCTCTGGTTCCGGCACCTCACGCAGACCAGCGGCGAGGTAGACCCCACGTTCGCCCCGGCGCTGGCACCACGCACGCTGGCCGCGCGCCTGAAGCGCGCACTGGCCGCCGGCACCCTGCTCGGCTGGATTGCGCGCGCGGAAGGCCAGACCCGGCAGCAGCTGGCTGGATACCTCACCGCGCGGATCCAGGTGCAGGACCCGCTGTTCGGCGACACCTTCGCCTACGAGCCGGTGCTGTACATCGTCGACGTCGACGTGGAGGCACGGTTTCGCCGACGCGGCGTGAGCGGACTGCTCACCGCTCACGCCGAAGCACACGCCAGGCACCACCGCATCCGGACGCTGGAGCTGGCGGTGGTGGTGCGCGACGACCGGGCAGTGCAGGCCTGGCGGAAGCAGGGTTTCGAGACGCGGGTGGCGGTGATGCGCAGGCCGATCGCGAAGCGCTAGGACGCGACCCGTGAGCCCGTTGGCCGCAGGGCGCATGCTACGTCCTGCGTCCCGCTCCGAAAGGTCCGCCATGTCCCGTTCCTGGTACTCCCGCTTCGCCAAGTCCGCCTCGCACTTCTGCGGCCGGCCGAGGGTATTCGCCTTCGCCGTCGCGATCATCCTTGCCTGGATGGTCACCGGGCCGCTGTTCGACTACAGCGACACCTGGCAACTGGTGATCAACACCAGCACGACCATCATCACCTTTCTGATGGTGTTCCTGATCCAGAACACCCAGAACCGGGACACCGAGGCGATCCAGGTCAAGCTGGACGAACTGATCCGTGCCACACGGGGAGCACACAACGCGCTGCTCGACCTCGAGGAACTGGAGGAAGAGTCGCTCGATGCGTTCCGCAAGCGCTACCAGGCCCTCGCCGGGGCAGCGCGGGCACGGCTCGAACTGGGTAACGACGACACAGGCACGCCGGAAGCCTGAGCGGCGGGCGGCGGGCGGTATCACCGCGTCATGCAGGCGGTCCGTGACCCTGCGTCACGCCCCGAAAGCACCAGCGCGGACAGGTGGGCAGCAATGCGCCCGCGCGACCTGGCCGGGCTCAATGGCCACCGGACCGCGAACGCAGGCCGCCTGCGGCGGCATCGATCGCGGCGCGCGGGCTCAAACGCGCAGTGACAGCACCGCTGACCAGTGCGTTGGCGATCCCCGGCACCTGGAGCATCAGCATCGCCGACACACCGGACAGCAGGAAGGCCGCCACGAAGTAGTAGAAATTGAACGTGCCCGAGGCGGCGTCGACCGCACCGTCCAGGCCTTCCATCATCGGCTCGTGCAGCCGCGAGGCCAGGGTGACGACGAGGATGCCAACCACCTGGTAGAGCGCAGCGACCAGGGTGAAGCGGAGCCAACCGTCGAACAGGAAGCTCGCCGGGCGCAGCAGCAGCCAGGGCAGGAACACCGGACCGAGCGCGAAGGCGATCGACAGCAGGGTCATCGACATCAGGTAGATCCCCAGGTAGAGGCATCCGCACACCAGCAGCAGCAGGACGACCGCAAGCTTGAACGCGAGCGTCGCAAGGGTGGTGATCGGCTCGCGCAGCGACCCCAGTCCGATTTCCGAATGCTCCCAAAGCAGGAATGCCCCATCGAGCATGCGCTGGACCCCGTGGATCGCAGCCGGTCCGTCATGGAGGTTGCCCGATACCGCACGCGACACGTCCGCCGTGCCCCGCACCACCGCACCGGTGAACGCACCCCAGTTGTCGAGCACGGCGAACAGCAGCCCGGTGGTCAGCGCCAGCGTCAGCAGGTCGCCGGCCAGCATGCCCAGGGGCGGCCGGTCGAGTGCGGTCCTCAGGCCGATCCACACCAGCGACAGGCCGGCAAGCAGCGCCAGCAGGTCGAGGCCCCAGGGAAGCATCCTGCCGTGGATGGTGGCCGCGGCCTCCAGCATGCCTGCGACCGGCGCACGCAGCCCGCGATCGAAGTCCTGGCGCGTGCCCGCCACTACCGGACCTTCGTACCTACGGTCCGCGGGATCCTCAAGCGCCGGGACGGGAAGTCCGGCGGCTGCGGCGGACCGCACCCCCGCGGCAAGGAGCATGCAGGCGATCGCCAGCATGCAGCCCCCGAGCACCACGGACAGGGTCCGCATCGGCTAGGGCGAAAGGCGGCGGGCCTCGATGGCCGCCCGTGCCTCGGCCCGGCTACGCGCCCCGACCGTACGGGCCTGCTCGGCGCGTCGGTCGGCGGCCTCACGGTCCAGTTCCTGCAGGCGACGCACGCGCGCGGCGATCGATTCATCGCGTGCGGCATCGTGCGCCCGGCGCGCTTCCGCCTCGGCGAGACTCGCCTGCGCTGCGGCGTTCTGCGCGAGCAGCAGGCTCATCTGCTGGTTGAGCATCTGCAGCGACTGGTGGCTGCCCTCGGTGCCGGCAATGCGCCCCTGCAGCGTGCGCACCTGCGCGAAATCCGCCTCCACCCGCGCCATCGTGCGCCGCGCGTCGGCGAAAGCCTGCTGATGCCGGTCGATGCGATGGCGCGCAAGTGCATGTTCCCGCTCGACATACTCGGGCCAGGTGAGCCGGGACAGTGCATGGGCCTGCCGCACCACGACCGCCTCCGTGCGCAGGGCATCCAGCGAGCCGTCGAGCCGGTCGAGGCGGACGAGGTAGTCGGTGACCGAGCGCAGGCGTTCCGCCGTGAGCGATTGCGTCGACTGCAGGTCGTCGGCGGGCAGCCGCGCCAGCTGGCGCAGCGAAGCCGCATGCTCGCGATCCTGCAGCAGGAGCGAGGCCCACTGCTGCTGCAGCTGCCGCGCACGCTGGGCCTCGGCGACCAGCGCGGACTGCACGTTGCGCACGTGCTGCACGTAGGCCACCGGGTCGTGGACCAGGTTGCCCATGCCCGGCATGCCACCGGCCGCCAGCGCACCGCCCATGCGGACGATGCCGGCGAGCAGCAGTGCACCGAGCCGGGCGACACCCGTGCCTCGGACCCGGACCGCGGATCGGAACTGGCTGCCTGCGCGGGCGGTCATCGTACGGCCTCCGGGCCCGCCGCCTCCACGGTGCCGGACAGTTCGTCGAGGTAGCGCCGCTCCCAGCCGTCCGCACCGCTGTCGCGGTGGCGGTCGAACACGGCCTGCGAGCGAGGGTCCGAGCGCAGCGCCGCGAGCAGGCGTGGCGGGAAGACGATGCTCGCCATCCGCGAACGACCGGGCCGGGTGACGTAGTAGTCGCGCTTCGGGCAGGCCTGCCGGATGCGCTCGAGCTGGACGGCGTTCAGGCCGAAGCGTTCGCGGTAGAGCCGCGCATGCGCGAGCGCATTCGGATTGGCGAGGTAGATCCGGGTCGGGATGTTGTCGACCACGCTCGCGAACAACGGGCTGGCTTCGATCTCCTCCAGCGACTGCGTGGCCAGGACGACCGACGCGTTGCGCTTGCGCAGCGTGCGCAGCCAGTCGTTCAGGCGTCGGCAGAACAGCGGCTCGGCCAGCATGAACCAGGCCTCCTCGACGTAGACCAGTGCCGGGCTGCCGTCGAGCGAACGCTCCACCCGGCGGAACGCATGGTCGAGGAAGGCTCCCGCCACGCGGGGCGCCGAGAACAGCCCGCCGATCTCGATGCAGGTGAATTCACCCGGCACTGCAGCGCCCGCGGCCTCTTCGGGGCCGCCGCGGGCCGGACACGACGACGCGGGCCAGCCGTCACCATCATGGTCGAAGTAGCGTGCCAGCAACCCGTTGCCGACCCAGTCGTGGAGTTCATCGGAGAGACGGCCGGGCAGCAGGGGCACCAGCGAGCGCAGGCGCCACGCGGCCCGTGGCTGCGCCGCCAGCAGTTCCAGCGCCTCGCGCAGTGCGCGGTCATCGTCGGAACGCATCGCATGGCCGCGCGCGGTGAGCAGCAGTTCCAGCCAGCGTGCCAGCCACGCGCGCTCGGCCGGTTCGTCCAGCCGTTCGAGCGGGTTGATGCGCAGCGGCGCCTCTCCACTGCCGGCGTCCAGGTGCGTGCCCCCTTGCAGCAGCGTCGGGATACGGCATGAATGGTCCTTGTCGAAGATGAAGACGCGCCCCCCCGGATACTTTCGTCCCTGCGCGACCAGGAAGTTCATCAGCACCGACTTGCCCGAGCCGCTCGGGCCGATCACCAGCGCATGGCCGACATCGCCGACGTGCAGGTCGAAGTGGAAGGGCGTTCGTGCGTCGGTGGGCAGCAACGCCAGCGCCGGCAACGTCCGCCCGCACTGCTGGCTCAGGTGCGCGTTCACCGGGCTGCCAGCGGGGCAGGACCGTACCGGTGCCAGGTCCGCAAGATTGGCACCGGACACGAAGAACCAGCGCGGTGACAGCGCCCACTGGCCGGGGATCGACACACTGAACGCGGCGAGCAGGTTCATGCGCTCGCGGATCACCGGGAAACCGACGCGGCGCAGCCGGCTCGCCGCCTCGCGAAGCGTCTCGTCGAGCTCGGCCGGATCGCGTCCACGCGCAAGCAGCACGATCGAGCAGTGTCCGAATGCGCCCCCGCCGGCGGTGAGGTGCGCCAGCGCTTCCGAGGCATCCTCGGCAAGCTGCAACCTGCCTTCGTTCACCAGTGCCGTCGGCTCGCGGGTGATCGCCTCCTTCAGGTAGCCGGCGAAGCTCTTCTGGAGGTTGCGCTGGTGGCGCTGTATATCGCGGATCCTGCGCGAGGCACGGGCGGGATGCTCGAAGCGGAAGGCGACCACCAGCGACAGTTCGCCGGGCACGTCCAGCAGCGTATCGAGTGCGCCCGGCCATGTGCTGCCCGGCCATGCCTTGACCGACAACGCGGCGAGCTGCACCGACTGCAGGTGCTCGAACACCAGCCGGTCGGCGTGCACCGTGAGCTCGTTGTCGGGAAGCCAGGCATCGAGCAGCGCGCACTCGCCGGCATCGAGCACCGGTTGCCCCTCGGAGGCCGGCGACACC
This sequence comes from Betaproteobacteria bacterium, assembly GCA_947458835.1. Lineage (GTDB taxonomy): Bacteria > Pseudomonadota > Gammaproteobacteria > Burkholderiales > CAIKXV01 > CAIKXV01. Next base: position 11,457 of record CANHBC010000104.1, read on the forward strand.
CGGTCGTGCAGCGCCGCGAGCAGGCGCGGCCCTTGCAGGCGCTCGAGCGAAAGGTCGGCCGCGGTCTCGGCGAAGGCGTGCAGGACTTCCTCGAACTGCTGGCAGTCGAGCTGCTGCGCAGCCGCCTCGCGCGCGAACGCCTGCCGTCGCGACAGTGCCCATCGGACCGAAAGCGGACGGTCGGGCGTCCAGGCCAGCGCAAGCACATGACGGTTAGTGAACTGGGGATCGCGGCGCAGGGCCTCGGTCCACAAACGGTCGATGCATGCGGAGACCGGATGGGCGAATGTCGATGCGGCCGATGCCGGGGCGCGACGGCGGTCGACGATCCACCACAGGGCGACGCGTTCATCGAAGTCGCGCATCGCGCGTTCAAGCAGCCGGACCTGCCGGTCGACGCCTTCCGGCGGCAGGCCCTCGACGTCGATTCCCCCGAAATCGAACAGCGCGAGCAGTGCGCCGTCCTTGTCGAGCACGAGCCCGGGCGTGAGCAGGATCATCCATGGCACCAGTTCGGCGTAGCCACGCGAGCCCGCCCGGTGGCGGCGCAGGATACGCCCCAGGTTCAGCACAGCAGGTCGCGCCCGAAGCCGTGCGGCCGTCGTCCCCGGCGCTGCCCCGCACGCGGCCAGGGATCGTAGCGGTCGGCATTGCCGACGTGGACAATGTAGACCTGCCTGACCCAGGCATCGTGCCGGCTCGCCCGGGCCATCGCGAGGTGCAGCGCGAGCGTGGCAAACATCCATGGCCACAGCCCCGTGCCCATCGCGACCGCCAGCCCCAGGGTCGCGTTCAGGATCGCCAGTCGGTCCTCCACGCCGGCCAGCATCTTCGGCTCGAGCAGCGACTGGTACACCGGCGTGCTGCGCCGGCCAGCTTCAGTGGGCACGTGCATCGTCGCCACCCTCAGCTGCCGAAGCAGGCGGTTGAAGCGCCAGCGCGGATCAGCCCCAGCCACTGGTCGGCGAGCAGCGCGAAGGAAACGCCGAACACCAGCCCGAGGAGGCTCTTGAACACCCCGCCCAGTTCGCCGAAGGCGATCATCAGCCCGGTGATGACGATCGCGATCACCGCGACCGCCTTGGCGACCGGTCCGGACAGGCTGCGCGCGACCACGCAGATCGGACCTTCCCAGGGGGCGGCACCACCCTGGGCGAAGGCCGGCCATGCCACTAGGGCGAGCCCTGCCAGCACGCAGCACAGACTCGCCAGGGCCAGCCGGCGACGGTCATTCGGCCGGTGCATGTCTGGAAAGCGCATGGTCCTCCTCCCTGCGGTAGAGCGCCGTGGTCAGGTAACGGCGCCGCGCATCGTCGAAGCCGTCGATGCGCAGGATCTCGGCGACGCTGCGGCGGCCCTGCCGGCGATCGAGGAACACCACGAGGTCGAACGCCTCGGCGATCTGCCGCTGCACCGCCTCAAACGGCCAGCGCACGCCGGAGGTCAGCACCAGCGTCTCGAGCCGACCGAGCGCACCCGCCGCATCGTTCGCATGCAGCGTGGCAAGCGCGCCGCGGTGCCCGGTGTTGGCCACCTGCATCAGGTCGAACGCCTCGGCGCCCCGGACCTCGCCAACCAGGATCCGGTCCGGCCGCATGCGCAGCGCCAGGCGCAGCAGTTCGCGCGCACCGATGCCCTCGGTCTCGGAGGTCTCGAATGCGACCCAGTTCGGAGCAGCGACGTCGAGCTCAGGGGTGTCCTCGATGGTCACCAGCCGCTCATGCGCCGGGATCTCGGCGAGCAGCGCGTTCATGAAGGTGGTCTTGCCCGAGTCGGTGGCGCCGCCGATGATGACGTTGCAGCGGCCGAGCACCGCACAGCGCAGCAGGTGTGCCGCATCGTCGGTCAGGCAGCCGCCAGCGACCAGTTCGGCCAGAGAAAGCCGACGGCGCAGATGCTTGCGGATGCACAGCGCATGGCCGCGGATTGCGGTGGGGGCGAGGCAGGCCGCCACCCGCATGCCATCGAAGCGGGCATCGATCATGCCGTCGCGCGTACCGGCGGTGGCATCGCGGCGCGACAGCCGCGCCAGCACCTTCACCGCCGCGTGGAGTTGCGCCTCGGTCACCGGGCAGGGCTGGCGCTCGATGCTGCCACCACGCTGCACCCAGAGTTCACCCGGGGCGTTGACCATGATCTCGGTGACGGCCGGGTCGTCGAACAGCGGCGCAAGCGGCGAAAGCGTGCCGCGCAGCAGTTCGACGGCATTGGTCGTGGTGGGGGAGTCCATGCGGACGCTGCTCCTGCAGTGCGTTCATCGAAGGGACATCCAGTGTCCGCGGCGGCGGCGGCGGCCGCACGCGGCAAAAGCTGAACTTGCCGGTGGAAACCCCTCAGCCGCCCCAGGCTGGCCGGTGCATGAAGCGAAGGCCGATCGGCACGGACAGCAGCAAGCCAGCAGCGGGGATGCACCCGACCGGGACCTTCACGGGAAGCGCCAGCACCAGCAGCGCGAGGCCGGCGATGGCCACCGCCACATGCCCGGACAGCGCATGCCAGCCCGGGTGCACGGCGCCGAACGCACGGCGGCGCAGACGTCCGCACACCTCGCCCTGCACGGCGGCGGCCAGCCATACCGGCAGCAGCAGCCAAGACCATGCGCCCAGCGTTGCAGCGCGCAGGTCAAGCAGCCCGCCCGGGCGCGCGAGGTCGACCGCAGAGACGAGCCGGGCGGTGCGCGGCACGCCGATCCATCCTGCCAGGTCGACCTGCCAGTGGACCGCCAGCGACTGAAGCACCGCCGCGGGCCAAAGCATCGCGGTCGTGAAGGCCGCCCCCGCGATCATCGCGGCCCAGGCGGCGGCATGCCGCGACAGGCTCATCGCGAGGGCGCGCGTATCCGACGACCGCGCCCGCAGGCACGGGAACGGTCATCGTCGATGAGCCGCGGCAGCTGTCCCTTCACGGTACGTCCGCCCGCGATGCGCGCGACATAGTGCAGGTCGGGGAGCAACCCCAGCCATTCAGGCGCGAACAGCGGTACCTCGCGGTAGTCGCGGTGCAGCCCGATCGCGGCGACCGCATCGGCGCCGCCGGATGCGCGCCGGATGCCGGTCGAGCGCGCATCGGCGATGGCCTCGATCGAGACCGGAGCGAGGCTGCCGGCGCAGAAGCGTTGCGTCTCGACATCGACCGTGCGAAGCGCGACCAGGTTGCCCGGATTGCCAAGCAGCATGCGCGCCGCCGCGGCACTGCCCAGCCGCGCCTCGAAGTCGTGCACCGTCTGTGCGGCCAGGCAGATCGAGAAACCGGCCCCGCGCGCCTTGTTGAGAAGCTGCAGCAGTGGTGGGTTCACCACCTCCGCTGCCTCGTCGATGAATACCAGCACCGGAACCGGCTCGCTGGCGGAGCGATCGTTGAAGCGCTCACCAGCCACCTGCGCGAGA
>CANHBC010000105.1 GCA_947458835.1 Betaproteobacteria bacterium
CACGCCCAGCAAGGAGCCGGCCCCGAACACCAGCGCGAAGTAGGTCGCGCCGATGCGCAGCCACGACGGCACCCGCCGCACGCGCCGTGCTGCCGGGCCCGCGGCACAGGCACCGACGATCGCACCGACAGCATCGGCCAGCAGGTCGAGCAGGTCCGGCTGCCGGCCGGGCAGCGCACGCTGCAGCCATTCGTCGAGCACGCCGGTCGCCACCGCCAGCACCACCGCCGCCATCCTGCGGCGCCCGCCCAGCGCGATGCACCAGCAGGTCGCCAGCATCCCGTAGGCCGTGGCATGCAGCAGCTTGTCGGAGAAGCGCGACATGACCTCCACCGCCTCGGGCACGCGGCCGCCGAGCAGGATGGCCAGCGTGAGCAGCAGCGCGCCGATCGACGCGGCCATCCGGAGCGCCGGCTCCAGCCTCTCGACGGCGGACTCGGCCGCTGGTGAGTTGACCGGCATCACTCGATCTGCGTCCCGGTCGCCTCCACCCCCTTCGCCCAGGTCTCGGCGTCGGCGCGGATGATCGCGCCGAACTCGGCGGGGGTAGAGGTGCGGATCTCGATGCCCTGCGCGGTCAGCCGTTCGCGCACCTCCGGCAGCGCAAGCACCTTGTGGATGTCGGCGTTCAGGCGGGCGACCACCGCGGCGGACGTGCTGGCCGCTGCCAGGAAGCCTTGCCACGACAGGACCTCGAACCTGGGGAAGCCGGCTTCGGCCATGGTCAGGCTCTCGGGTGCGGCCGGCGTGCGCTTCCCCTGCGCGACCGCCAGCGGACGCACCTTCTGCGCGCGCTCCTGCGCGAGTACGTCCGTGGATGCGCTGTCGGGAACGACGACAGTGAGACAGCGGAAGTCGGGCTTCATGGTCGAGACCTCGGTTTTTCGTGGGTGGGCAGGAGCGCGCAGCGTAGCGGTCCATCAGGCGAGACATGCCAACCGGGAAGGATTGACATGTCACCGTAGGTTTCCTAGACTGTCTTGATGACTTCGATTGTCGATATCGTGCGCGTTCCAGCGTGCGGGCGTCCCCCCCTTCATCCGGCGCCGCCTGCTCCGTGGAGGCACACAGCATCATGACCGACCTCACGGTTCCCGCCAGCGTCGCGTCGATCGCCAGCGACCGCAACCGGGCGGCCCCGGTCGCAGCCGAAGCAGCGCGCGAGCCGGCCGCCGAGCCGCTGCTGCTGAACGATCGGGCGTACGAACGGATCAAGCACGACATCATCTCCTGCATGCTGCCGCCAGGCTCAGGCATCTCGGAATCCCAGCTCGGCGCGCAGTACGGGTTCGGCAAGGCACCGATCCGCATGGCCCTGCAGCGCCTCGCCCACGAGGGGCTGGTGCGCGCAATGCCGCGCCGCGGCTACGTGGTTTCGCCGGTGACCCTACAGGACATCCAGGACATCTTCGAGCTCCGGCTGATGCTCGAGCCGCAGGCAGCGCGGCTGGCTGCGGGCAAGGTTGATGCCAGCCGCCTCAAGCTGCTCGACGACGTCTGCCGCGCCGGCTACCGGCCGGGCGACATCGCCAGCACGCACCGATTCCTCCAGGCGAACGCGAGCTTCCACGTCGCGATCGCGCAGGCCACTGGCAACCAGCGCCTCGCACACACGATCGAGGCCCTGCTCGACGAGATGACGCGGCTGCTGCACATGGGCCTGACCTCGCGCGACCGCACCACCGAAATGCAGCATGAGCACGGCGCGCTGGTCAGGGCGCTGCGACGGGGCGATGGCACGACCGCGGAGCAGATCTGCCGCGAGCAGATCGAAGCCGCGCGCGAAATGGTCGTCAACGCAGCCCTGAAGAGCCGCGCGGTGATGACCCTGGCAATCCCCACCGGAGACCTCGGATGAATACCTCCCTGCAGAAGCTGATCGACGGCACCACCGCGGCCGCGCTGGCCGACGGCGCCGTGAAGCCGCAGGCGCTCCTGTCCGCGATCAGCGGCTCGCTGGTCGACCTCGACCTGCTGGCCGAGGAGCACCGCATCAGCAAGCCCGACACGTACACCCGGCACCTCGTCTATGCCGACCCGAACGGCCTGTTCTCCATCCTCGCCCTGGTCTGGGGCCCCGGCCAGGGCAGCCCGGTGCACGGCCACCACACCTGGTGCGGCGTCGGGGTTTACTCCGGCGAACTCACCGAGCGCTTCTTCCGGCTGTCGCCGGGCGACGCGCAGCCAGTGGAGATCCGCACCGTGCGCCGGACCGCAGGCGATTCCTGCTTCGACGGCGGCCGCGACGGCGTGATACACCAGATCGTCAACCTGAGCGATTCGATCGCCACCTCGATCCACATCTACGGCGTCGGTGCCGACAAGATCACCACCGGCGTCAATCGCATCTACCCGATGCCCTCCTGAGGCCGCGATTCATCGCCGCCGGACGCGCCACCCGCGCAAACGGCGGCGATGCATGGCGGCAGCCCTGCCACCCGAACCGATACCACCAACGGAGCGTTCCAAGATGCGCGCAGTCGTGCTGAAGTCCCATGGTCCCCTCGACAACCTCGAGTACATCGCCGATTACCGTGATCCGACGATCAAGGAAGGCCATGTCATCCTGCGCACCCGCGCGACCTCCTTCAACTACCACGACGTGTTCACCGTCCGCGGCATGCCGGGTATCAAGGTACCGCTGCCGGTGATCATCGGCCTGGACCTGGCCGGCGAGATCCTCGAGGTCGGCCCGGGCGTGGAAGGCTGGAAGGTCGGCGACCGCGTGCTGGTCAACCCGCTCGACCCGAAGATCGGCCTGATGGGCGAGATGATGGACGGTGGCCTGGCCGAGAAGTGCCTGGTCAACCAGAAGCAGCTGATCCGCATGCCCGATGGCGTGACCTTCGAGGAAGCCTGTGCGCTGCCGGTGGCCTACGGCACGGCACACCGCATGATCGTCACCCACAACACGATCAAGAAGGGCGACAAGGTCCTGGTGCTGGGCGCCTCCGGCGGCGTGGGCACCGGCTGCGTGCTGCTCGCCAAGATGCTGGGCGCCGAGGTGATCGCCTGCGCCTCGAGCGACGACAAGATCCAGCGCCTGAAGGACCTCGGCGCGGACCACGTGATCAACTACAAGACCACCGACTTCTCCAAGTGGGTGAACGAGAAGTTCGGCAAGCCGCAGCGCCGCAGCTACGAAGGCGGCGTCGACGTGGTGATCAACTTCACCGGCGGCGACACCTGGGCCCCGTCGCTCAAGTGCACCAAGCGCGGCGGCAGCATCCTGACCTGTGGCGCCACCGCCGGCTTCGACCCGAAGGAAGACCTGCGCTACATCTGGAGCTTCGAGCTCAACATCAAGGGTTCCAACAGCTTCTACAACGAGAACCTGAGCGCGCTGATGGACATGATCCAGAAGGGCGAGATGAAGCCGGTGATCGACGTCGTGCTGCCGCTCGAGAAGGCCAAGGAAGGCCTGGCCCTGATCGAGAACCGCGAGGTGTTCGGCAAGGTCGTCGTCACCCCCTGATGCACCGCGGCGGTGCGGCGTGCAGGCACCCGCACCGCCCGCCCCCTGTCAAGACAAGAGAGATCGAACCATGGCCGACAAGCCCACCCCGGAACAACTGAATGCCCGCCTCGCCAAGAGCCCGTTCAACGCCTGGCTCGGCCTGACCGTCACCGCGGTCGGCGACGACACGATCGAGATGACCGCGAAATGGCGCGAGGAGTGGGTGGTCAACCCCGCCGGCGGCTACACCCATGGCGGCATCCTGGCCTCCCTGGTCGACGTGGTTGCCGACTACGCGATCGCGGTGAAGAACGGCAACCCTGTGCCCACCATCGACCTGCGCGTGGACTACCACCGCGCAGCCAAGGGTGACCTCAAGTGCACCGGCAAGATCGTGCGCTTCGGCGGCCAGTTCACCTGCGCCGAAGCGTACGTGTACGACGCTGCGGGCAACCTCTGCGCGAGCGGCCGCGGCACCTACTTCACCGCACCGCCGGCGCCGGCGCCCGCGAAAGGCTGAGCCCGCCATGGCCTACGAGAAGGAAGACTTCCGCCAGTTCCTCGACCGCCTGCGCGAAGCCGGCGAGCTGGTCGACCTGAAGCAGCCGGTCGACATCCGCCACATCGCCACGCTGGTCGACCAGTCCGACAAGGCGCTCTACTTCCACGACGTGATCGGCTACGACATGCCGGTGGTGTCGGGCATCATCCGCTCGCAGAAACGCGCGACGCTGTCGATCGGGGTCGATGACTACGCCGAGATCGAGCACAAGCTGCAGCGCGGGATCGTCAAGCCGATCCCGCCGGTGTACGTCGAGAAGGCGGCCTGCCAGGAGATCGTGATCAAGGGCGACGACGTCGACCTGTTCAAGCTGCCGGTGCCGATGTCGTCGATCTACGACGGCGGCCCGATGATCACCGCCGGCGTAGTGATGGCACGCGATCCCGAGCACGGCCTGAACGCCGGCGTCTACCGGTTCATGGTGAAGGAGAAGAACCTCACCGGCATCGACATCGTCACGCCGAACAACATGCGTCTGTTCGCCGCCCGCGCGCTCGAGCGCGGCGAGGCGCTGCCGATCTCGATCTCGATCGGCTGCCATCCGTTCGAGATCATGGGCTCGGGCTTCCGCGCGCCACTGGGTGTGGACGAAATGGCCATCGCCGGCGGCATCCGCGGCGAGGCGGTGCGCTTCGCCCAGTGCGAGACGATCGACCTGCCGTGCCTGGCCGACGCCGAGATCGTGCTCGAGGCGGAGATCCTGCCCACCGGCTGGACACACCCCGAGGGGCGCTTCGGCGAGTTCACCCGCCTGATGGGCGGCCTGCACTGGAACCCGCTGGTCCGGGTCAAGGCGATCACCATGCGGCGCAACGCGGTGTACTACGCGCTGCACATGCCCTGGGAGAACACCTGGCTCGCCGCACCCACTCGCTACACGGCGATCCGCTCGGCACTGAAGACCGCCGGGATCCAGACCGTCGCGATCAACGTCACGCTGGGCGGCTGCGCCTTCTGGCACGCGGTGATCTCGATCAAGAAGCAGGCCGGCGAAGGCAAGAACGCGCTGCTCGCCGCCCTGTCGGTGATGGACCTGAAGCACGTGGTCATCGTCGACGAGGACATCGATCCCTTCAATGCGATGGACGTGGAATGGGCGATCGCCACCCGCGTCCAGGGCGACCGTGACGTGATCATCATCCCGGGCGCCAGGGCCAAGCCGCTCGACTCCAGCCTGGCAGTGATGCCGCACGGGGTCGTGCCCACCGGTGCCAAGGTCGGCATCGATGCGACCATCGGCGAAGGCATCCCGGTCGAGCGCTTCGAGCGGATCGCCTATGCCTACGCGGACCGTGCCAAGGTCGACGACTACGTGTCGGGCAAGGCCGACCCGCTGCCGCCGGCGCTGGGCGCCACCGACGCCAGGGTCGAGGCGCTGGCACAACAAGTGCTTGCGATGATCGAAGTCGAGCCGCGCTATTACCAGGACATCGCAGCCCACTTCTCGGATTACGATTTCCAGACCGTCGCGCGCGCGCTGGGCTACCTGCACGCGATCGAGAAGCTCTGGCAGGATCCGAAGGGCAAGATGTGCGTGCGCGGGTCGAAGTTCGCCGCGGTGCTTCCGCAGCGCGGGAAGTAGCACGGCAGGTGCCGCGCCCCTTCCCGGGGTACGGCACCGCATCACGGCGGTGCAGCGGGTGATGCCGGCGCACCGCGACCATCGGACACGAGGAGGCAGCATGGCTGGCAAGTACGAAACCAAACTGGCGGAGATGGGGATCACCCTGAAACCCGTCCCCACCCCGGTCGCCAACTACCTGCCGTACGCGATCAGCGGCAACCTCGTGTTCCTCGCCGGCCAGGTATGCCGGGTGGACGGACAGGTGACCCACCAGGGCAAGCTGGGCGCGGAGATCGACGTGGCCGGCGGCAAGGCGGCCGCGCGGGTGTGCGCGATCAACCTGATCGCCGCGCTCAAGCTGGCGCTCGGCGGCGACCTCGACCGCGCGGTGCGCTGCGTGTCGGTGCGCGGCTTCGTCGCCTCCGACCCGAAGTTCTACGACCAGCCGGCGGTCATCAACGGCGCCTCGGACCTGTTCGTCGAGGTTTTCGGCGAAGCGGGCAAGCATTCGCGCACGGCGATCGGCGTGGCGGTCCTGCCATCGGACTGCGCGGTCGAGGTCGATGCGGTGTTCGAGATCAGGTAACCATCGGTCGACCCGACCGGTAGCGGAGGACTTCCATGGCCCAGGCGATCGGGGTACGCCCCGTCAGCGAACTCATCCGTTGGCCGACGGATGACCTGTCTCGCATACCGCTGCACATCTACGGCGACCCCGAGATCTACGCCTGGGAGCAGGACCGCATCTTCCGCGGCCCCACCTGGAACTTCCTCTCGCTCGAGTGCGAGATCCCGAAGCCCAACGACTACGTCCTGACGAAGGTGGGCGACACGCCGGTGATCGTGGTGCGCACTGCCGAGGGCGGCATCAACGCGCTGGTCAACCGCTGCACGCACAAGGGCTCCGTGCTCTGCTACGACTCGCGTGGCGAGGGCAAGCGCACCTTCGTCTGCCCCTACCACGCCTGGTCGTTCGACCAGTCCGGGGAACTGCGCGGGATCGCCTTCGAGAAGGGCGTGGGCGGCCTGGGCGGCATGCCCGAGGGCTTCGACAAGTCGAAGCATGCCCTGACTCGGCTGCGCGTCGAGGTGATCGAAGGACTGGTGTTCGGGACCTTCAGCGATGCGACGCCGCCGCTGGAGCAGTACCTGGGCGAGCCGATGGTGGCGCACATCCGGCGCACCATCCGCGGCCGGAAGATGCAGATCATCGGCAGGTACAACCACATCATGCCGAACAACTGGAAGCTGTACATCGAGAACAGCCGCGACACGCACCACCCGTCGCTGCTGCATGCGTTCTTCGCGACCTTCAAGCTGAACCGGCTGTCCGCCGAGGGTGGCATCCGCCACGACCCGGCCAACTGGCACCACCTGGTGTTCGCCAAGCGGCTGACCGACCAGGGCCACGAGGAGTACTCGCCCGGCAAGCTGCGCACGATGAAGGCGGACTTCGGGCTGAACGATCCGTCGCTGATCGCGCAGTGGATGGAGTTCGACGACAACATCACCAATGCGCTGCAGAGCATCATGCCCGGCTTCGTGCTGCAGCAGATCCTGAACTCCATCGGTACGCGGCAGATCATCACCCGCGGCACTGGCGAGTGCGAGCTGATCTGGACGGTGGTCGCGTTCGAGGAGGACACGCCCGAGCAGCGCGCGATCCGGATCAAGCAGAGCAACCTGGTCGGCCCGCACGGCTACATCTCGATGGAAGACGGTGCGATCGGCGGCTTCGTCCAGCAGGGCATCAAGGGCGACCGCGACAAGCTGGCAGTGGTCGAGATGGGCGGGCTGACCGCCGACGGGCAGCCCACGCGTGCCACCGAGACCTCGGTGCGCGGCTTCTACAAGGCCTACCGTGAACTGATGGGTGCCTGACCATGGCCACGACGAACGCATCCCTGATCTCCGCCGAGCGCCGCAGCGCGATCGAACGCCTGATGGTCGACTACGTGCACGCGATCGACGAGGGCGAGTACGAGCGCTGGCCGACGTTCTTCACCGAGGACGGCCGCTACCAGGTCACCGGACGGGAGAACCATGCGCGCGGCTGGGTCGCCGGCATGCTCCTGTGCGACAACCGGGACATGATGATCGACCGCATCTATTCGCTGCGCCAGGTGAACGTCTGGGAGCCGCACACCTACCGCCACGTGATCGGGCCGACGCAGGTGCTCGAATGCGGCACGGACGGGGTGCACTTCGTGGCGAAGGCACAGACCAACTACCTGTGCGTGCGCACCATGCACGACGGCGAGCAGAAGCTGTTCTCGACCGGCCGCTACCTGGACGACATCGTGTTCGAGGCCGGCGACGGCGGCGAGGTACCACGTCTGCGCAGCCGGCTGGTCATCGCCGACTCCAACCAGGTCGACACCCTGCTCGTCATCCCGCTCTAGGCGCCCTCGATGCCCCGCAAGCCCGCCAGCACGCCCCGCAAGTTCCATGTCCATTTCGAGAGCAGCACCTCGAAGCCGCGCCAGTTCCAGGTGCTCGAGAGCGACGTCCGGGCGGCGGTGCGCCGCCATCCGGAACTGGCCAAGCGCCTGAAGATCACCGTCGGCTTCGACCGCACGATGCTGGCCGAAGCGCTGCAGACCGCCGACTTCCTGCTCAATTCAGATCCGCCCCGCGATAACCTGCGCGCGATGGCGCCAAGGCTGGAATGGATACAGACCACCGGCGCGGGCGTGGACGGGCTGATGCCGCTCGACTGGCTGCCCGAGGGCGTCGTGCTCACCAACAACAGTGGCGCACACGCGGCCAAGGCGCAGGATTCCGGCGCCATGGGCCTGCTGATGCTCAACGCGCGCATCCCGCAGGTGATGACGGCGCAACGCGCGAAGCACTGGGCGCACGCGTTCTCCACGCCGATCGCCGGCAAGACCGCAGTGGTGGTCGGCTTCGGTGACGTCGGCGCGGCCGTCGGGCGCGGTGCCCGGAAGCTTGGCGTGAACGTGGTCGCGGTCACCCGCAGCGGTACCCTGACGCGGGCGACCGCGAAGGCGGCCGATTCGGTCGTACCGGTATCGAGGCTCGGCCGAGTGATCGGAAAGGCCGACTTCGTGGTGGTGGCCACCCCGCTCACCGCCCAGACGCGCGGGCTGCTCGACGGAGCGATGCTCGACCGCATGAAGGACGGCGCCGGGCTGATGAACATCGGACGCGCGCCGGTGGTGGACTACGATGCACTGTGCGAGCGGCTCGCCAGCGGAAAGCTGTCCGGTGCGATCCTCGACGTGTTCTCGCCCGAGCCGCTGCCGCCCTCTTCGCCGCTGTGGACCGTGCCCAACCTGGTCGTGCTGCCGCACATCACCTGCGACGACCCACGCTACATCGACTTCCTGCTCGACTTCTGGTTCGAGAACTTCTCGCGCCGGCTGGCCGGGCGCCGACTGAAGAACATCGTCGAGCCGCTGCGCGGCTACTGACCGAGGACCACCCGATGTCGATGCCGCTGTTCCACATGATCGACGGGGCGCCGGATCCGGTGGCGCCGTTCAGCCACGCGGTCGAGGCCGACGGCTGGGTGTTCGTCACCGGGCAGATGCCGTTCGAGGGCCTGGCCAACGATTCCGCCTACCCGGAAGGCATCGAGGCGCAGACGCACCAGGTGATGAAGAACCTGTCGACCGTGCTCGCGGGCGTCGGGCTTGGGCTGGAGCACGTGGTGCAGGTGCGGGTGTTCCTGCTGAAGTTCGACGAGCACTACGCGCAGATGAACGCGGCCTACGCGAGCTGGTTTCCGCCCGGCCGGCGGCCCGCGCGCACCTGCGTCGGGGTGACCGGCCTTGCGCGCGGTGCGCTGGTCGAGATCGACATGGTCGCACGGAGGCCCTGATGCTGCCCCGGCTGCCGGTCCACGACGCCCAGGTCCCGCACCCGGGCACGCTCAACCTCGACCATGTCGCGCACTTCGTGCCGGACCGCGAGGCCGCAGCCGCCGCGCTGGTACGGCTGGGCTTCGCACCCACGCCCTTCTCCGAGCAGTTCCACCGACTGCAGGCCGACGGGCCACTGGTGCCGGCGGGCACCGGCAATCGCTGCGTGATGCTGCGCGAGGGCTACCTCGAGTTCCTCACGCCGTTCATGGATACTCCGGTCGCCGGCCAGCTGCGCGATTCCATCGCGCGCTACACCGGGGTACACCTGGTCGCGTACGGGACGGCCGATGCGGAAGCCGACCATGCACGACTGTCGGCCGCCGGCTTCACGCCGCTGCCGCCGGTGCGCCTGCAGCGCGAAGCCGATGCACCGTCGGGCACGACGACCGTGCGCTTCGTGGTCACACGCACCCCGCCAGGCACCATGGCGGAGGGACGGATCCAGTTCTGCGGCCACCAGACGCCCGAGGGTGTATGGCAGGAGCGCTGGCTCTCCCACCCGAACCGGGCGGCCGGGCTGCGCCGCGTGTTCGTCGTGGTCGCCGACCCGGCGGAGGCGGCGGCTCGCTATGCCAGCTATGCGGGGATCGCGTGCGACCCGGTGGCTGGCACCGTGGGTACCGAGTTCGTGCAGCAGACCGCGCGCGGTACGCTGCACCTGATGGATACTGCAGCGCTGCAGGCCCGGTTTGCGCCCGATGGCGCGCTGATGCCACCCTGCCTGCCGTGGATCGCCGGGCACGAACTGTCGAGCGACGACCTGCCCGAGACGCAGCGGCTGCTCCAGGCGGCCGGCATGCCGGTCAGGGTGCTGCCGGACGGGCGCCTGCGCGTGCTGCTGCCGCCGGAACTCGGCGGCTTCATCCTGTTCTCCCGGCACTAGGACGCCGATGAGCGGCGGCGCCTGGCTGGTCGCGCTCGGCCTCGGGCTGGCCGCGGTCGGGTGGGTCTGCCATCGCGACCGTGCCTCGATGCCGACCACCGGGCTGCGCCTGCCGGCAGAGGTGGTGCAGGTCGAGCAGCGGACCCTCGCCACTGCGGACACCACCGAGGTCCAGTACGCACCGCGTATCCGCTTCCAGCATCCGGACGGGCACCAGGCGGTGTTCGTCGCCGACGTGTGGACGCACGCACCGCAGCACCGAGCGGGCGACCGGGTGCACGTGCTGGTCGACGTGTCCACCGGACGGGTGATCCTGGACAGCCCGGCGCACGCCTGGGGTCCGTTGCTGCTGTTCGTCGGTTCCGGACTGCTGCTGGCCGCCATCGGCGTCGCGCGGCTGATCGGACGGGCATGATTTGCGCGACTCGTTGGCTCGCTGGACTTCCAGCGCAGCCAGCGAGGAGCAGTCGTGGATCCGGAAATACCCGGCGCGCAGGCGCCAGACGAGGCCACACCGGCCGCCACCGGATGGTGGCTGGTCGCCCTCGGGCTCGTCCTGATCTCGGCCGCGTCATCCTGGCAGCGTGATTCGGTAGAGATGCCGCGCGACGTGCTTCGCCTGCCGGCGCAGGTGGTGTCGATCGAGCGCCGCCTGCGCCCGCATCCGACAGGCGACCTCGTACTGTACGCCCCGAAGGTACGCTTCGCCCGGCCGGATGGCCGTGAGGTCGTGTTCGTGTCCAGCGCCTGGGCACCCACGGTGCGCCACCTCGAACGGCAGCCGGTCGACGTGCTGTTCGATCGTCAGACCGGCCTTGCGATCCTCGATACCCGCGGCGGAGCCTATGGCGCCTACGCGCTGCTCGGCGGCCTCGGCTCGCTGCTGGTGCTGCTCGGCATCTACCGACTCGCGCAGCGAGCGCGCGAGCTGGCCCGGCACACCGGCAGCATCAATCCAGCCTGATACCCGCCTCGCGCACGACCTTGCCCCAGCGGGCGGACTCGGCGCGGATGAAGTCGCCGAACTCCTGCGGCGAGGCCGACAGCAGCACGTCGGTGGCGCCGGTGGCAAAACGTTCGCGTACCTCGGGCGTCGGCAGCGACTGGTTGATCGCCGCGTGCAGCCTGCGGATCGGCTCGGCCGGCGTGCCCGCCGGAACGAGAATCCCCTGCCAGCTGGTCGAGACGATATCCATGCCTTCCTCGCGCAGCGTGGGTACCTTCGGGAACAGCTCGAGCCGCCGGGCGGTGGTCAGCGCGATCGGCCGCAGCTTGCCGGACTGTGCGAAGGTCATCACCGAGGTAAGCGTCTGGATGGTCACGGTAACATGGCCGGCGACGACGTCGGTGACGGCCTGCCCGGCCCCGCCCTTGTACGGGATATGCACCATCTTGAGGCCGTTCTGGCTGGCAAGCAGTTCCATCTGCAGGTGACTCAGGCTGCCCGATCCGGCAGAAGCGTAGTTGACCTGCCCCGGGCGTGCCCGGATGAAGGCGACCAGTTCCTTCGCGCTGCGAACCGGCAGCGACGGATGGACGAGCAGCATGGTGGTCGTTTCGGAGACCAGCCCGACCGGCGCGAGGTCCTTCACCGGATCGATCTTCAGCGATGCGCCATACACATGCGGATTGATCGCGACCGCTCCGATGTTGCCCAGGAACAGGGTGTAGCCGTCCGGGGTCGAGCGCGCGACGAACTCCATGCCGACGTTGCCGTTCGCGCCGGCACGGTTCTCGACCACGACCGGCTGCCCGAGCTGGTCGGACAGGCGCGGGCCGATCACCCGGGCAACGAAGTCGGAGGCACCGCCGGCGCCGAACGGCACGATCAGCCGGATCGGCTTGGCCGGCCAGGCGGTCTGGGCGGAGGCCGCCAGCGGCACCGCCGCGGCGACGAGGGCCGCGACCACGGTCGCGGCGAAGCTGGCGTGGGACGCGCCTGGGTGGCAGTTGCGAAACAGCATTCGAATCTCCTCGGTCACAGGTCGGCCTTGATCCCGGCTTTCTGAATCACCCGGGCATACAGTTCGATGTCACGGCGGATCTCGGCGGCGAACTGCTCGGCCGTGCCGTAGGCCGGCTCGTAGCCCAGCTCGGCAAACCGCTTGAGCATCTCGGGGGACTTCAGGCCATTGTTGATCTCGCGGTTGAGCCGCTCGACGATCTCGCGCGGCAGGCCTGCGGGCCCGACGATGCCGAACCACGGCGACATCTCGAAACCGGGCAGGCCCGATTCGGCGACGGTCGGGATCTCGGGCGCGCCCGTCGAACGCCTGGGCGTGGTCACCGCGATCGCGCGCATCTTGCCGGCACGCGAGTGGTTCAGCGCAAGCCCCATGTCGGCCATCATCAGGTCGACGCTGCCGACCATCAGTTCGGTCAGCGCCGGTGCCGTGCCCTTGAACGGGATGTGCACCACTCTGGTGCCTGCCACCGCATTGAACCACTCAGCGGCGAGGCTCGACATGCTGCCGACGCCGGACGAACCGTAGTTGAGATAGCCCGGCTTCGCGCGGGCGATCGCCACCAGTTCCTTCACCGTCTTCGCGGGCACCCGCGGGTTGATCACCAGCAGGTAGGGCACGCGCGCAACGTTGGCGACCGGGGTGAAGTCCTTCAGCGGATTGTACGAAAGCTTCGCGTACAGCGAGGGTGCGACCGTCATGTTGCTCGAACCACCCATGGTCAGCGTGTAGCCGTCGGCCGGCGCCCGCGCGCCGGCATCGGCGCCGATGGTGCCACCGGCACCGCCGCGGTTGTCGATGATGACCGGCTGGCTGAAGGCTTCGGTCAGGCGGTTGCCGACCAGGCGGGCCAGGATGTCGTTCGGGCCGCCCGGGGCGAACGGAACGATGATGCGGATCGGCTTGGCGGGAAAAGCGCTCTGCGCGGCGGCGGGGAGGATCGGCACAAGCAGGGCTGCCGCGATCGCGAACCGGAGGCGGCGGGGTGTTGCAGGCGACATGTACGGTGACTCCAGGGGATGGAACTGCTGCGCAGGTCGGAGCAAGTACCGTACCATTCCTTACAGCCACCCTCAACGAAACGGCCCGATGTCTCGCGACCCCGGGCCTTAATGCCCGGGAAGCCGACTGCCTCCGGCTCGAGGGCCGGATGGCCAATGTCGGGTTCGGTACATCAGCCCTGGCGTCGACACCAGCGCGTCACTGACCCGCCGGACGGTCGACCCGATGCAGCGCACCTGGCACCCGCGCGGGGCCAGGTGCGCCGGTGCCCGCCCTGAGCGACACTCAAGACGGCAGACCGACCCACGACGAGACGGCGCGCGACAGGCGCGCCGGTTGCCTTCAGAGTTCCCGGATGATGTCGAACTGCTTTGCGTAGGCCGAGGCGTCGATGCGCGCAGCGATCAGCGTGGAGCGGTCGTTGCGGGCGAAAGCCTCGGCCAGCGCCTTGCGATAGTCGGCGAGGTTGTCCACCTCCGCGCAGGCGAGTCCGAACGCGCGGGCGAGGTCGCCATAGCCCGGCGACGGGAAGTCGAGACCGTGCACGCTCTTGCCGAGCTTGCCCTGCTTGACCGTGATCAGGCTGTGCTCGTTGTCGGCGAAGATCACGTAGACGATGGGCCGCCGCAGTTCGCCCGCGCTGATCAGCTGGCCGGTCACCAGTTCCGGCAGGCGCATCAGGAAGCCTGCATCGCCGCACAGGCAGAGCACCGGCCGGTGCGGCTCGGCGAGCTTCACCGCCTGCGCCGCGGGCAGGCAGAAGCCCATCGTCGCAAGCCCGTTGGACATCAGGAAGTCGTGTGGCCCGTAGGTGTCCCACAGCTCGACCGAGAGCAGCTTGTTGGCGCCCACGTCGGTCACCAGCACGGTGTCGCGCGGCGCGGCCTCGCGCGCGGCGAGCACCACGTCGTTCGGCGACAGGCCTTGCACTGGCACGTCCAGTTGCGTGCGCACCGACTGGCGGAAGCGACTGCAATCCTCCGGCGACCAGGTCGAGGCTGGTGCGCCAGCCGCGGCGAGCACACCGGACAGGCCGGCGAGCATGTCGCCGAGGTCGCCGGTGAGTTCCGCGTCGACCGCGGCAGCCTGCTCGACGTTGGGCACGCAGTCGAGCCAGAGCGCCGGCACCGGAACCTTCCAGGGCTTGGGCAGCAGTTCGACCGGATCGAAGCCGGCGAAAACGATGTAATCGCACTGCTCGATCAGCGCCTGCTCGAGCTTGCCGCCCATGAACACGCCGGCCGACCACGGATCGTCGGCGGCAATCGCGCCCTTGCCCTTGGCCGAGGTCAGCACCGGTGCGCGCAACGTCGAGGCGAAGCGCGCAAGCGTGCCAGGCGGCAGCGACAGCGCGGAGAGTCCGGCCAGGATCAGCGGCCGGCGCGCGGCACCGACCACGGCGGCCGCCTCGGCCAGCGCGGCG
>CANHBC010000106.1 GCA_947458835.1 Betaproteobacteria bacterium
CGATGCCCGCCGCCGAGGCTGCATCGACCGTCGCGCGCCAGCCGCTGGCGCCTTCGAACCTTCCGCTGCCCGAGCGCCTGCGCGCATGGACGCGCGAACCCGCGTTCCGGCGCGCGCTGCCAGGCATCGTGGCTCTGCTGGCCCTGCTGCTGATCGGCATCGTGTTCGCGCTGATGCAGGCCACGCCGTATCGGCCGCTGATGCCCGGGATGATGGAATCGGACCAGCAGGCTGCACTCGATGCCCTGACCAAGGGGGGCTTCAAGCCGAAGCTCGATCAGGCCACCGGGCAGCTCACCGTCCCCTCGGATCGCTACCATGAAGCGCGCATCCTCCTCGCGTCGCAGGGCCTGCCGCGAGGCGGGACCACCGGCCTGGACGCGCTGAAGGACCAGTCCGCGATGACCACCAGCCAGTTCATGGAACAGGTTCGGGTCAACGCCGCCATCGAGCAGGAACTCGCGCGCTCGATCGTGCACATCGCGACGGTGCAGAGTGCGCGCGTGCACCTGGCCACGCCCAAGCAGAGCGTGTTCGTGCGCGATCGCACGCCGCCGAAGGCTGCCATCGTGGTGTCGCCACATCCTGGAAGGATGGTTTCACCGACGCAGGTGCAGGCGATCGTGCATCTGGTCGCCTCGAGCGTGCCCTATCTCTCCCCGGACCAGGTCACGGTCGTCGACAACGTGGGCAAGCTGCTCACCGAGTCTGCCACCGAACTCAAGCTCGGGCTGACCGCTGCACAGAGCCAGCACAAGCAGCAGATGGAGGATCTCTACCGCACGCGCATCCAGCAGATCCTGGCGCCGGTCGTCGGCGAGACCAACGTCCGGTCGCAGGTGAACCTGATGCTGGACTTCACCCAGATCGAGAGCACCAGTGAAGACTTCGATACCCGCGAGAAGGGGCCGCGTACCCGCTCCGAAGTGCTCACCGAGGATCGCGGCGCGCGTCGCGATGCGGAAGGGGTGCCGGGCGCACTGACCAACACGCCGCCACCGGCGCCTGACGCCACGCCCGACACCACCGTCGATACCGCCCGCGGCCGGACCGACTCCGCGGACCGGCTGAGCAGCCGCGTCACCCGCAACTACGAGATCGACCGGACGGTGCGGCATACGCGCAATGCCTCCGGCGGCGTGCAGCGGCTGTCGGTGGCGGTGGTGGTGAACGAACGGCCGGCGCCGGCGCCCGCGAAGGGTGCGGCCGAGGCCGACGCGCCGCGTTCGGTCGCATTCACACCCGAAGAGACCGAACGCATGCTCGAGCTGGTGCGCCAGGTGGTTGGCTATGACCAGGAGCGCGGCGACGTCATCACCCTGGTGCCGGCGCGGTTCGAGCCCCAGGCGGGCCTGGAAGCCCTGCCGTGGTACCTGGACCCCGACCTGCGCGCGTTCGCACGCAACGGTGTGCTGGGGCTCCTCGGCGTGGTATTCCTGCTGGTCGTCGTGTGGCCGTTGATGCGCCTGGCCACGCGCAAGGAGCAGCCTGCCCAGGCCTCGGCCACGGTCGTGCCGGACGGGGAGCTGACCGAGGACGACATGCGCATGATCCAGCTCGGCGAGGGCGAGAGCATCGAAGACATCAAGGCCAAGCTCAAGCCGAAGCGGTCGAGCATCTCCGCGGACATGCTGGACACGGCCAACACGTACGACGACAAGGTGGCGCTGATCCGGATGCTGGTCGTCGAGGATTCCGGCCGTGTCGCGAGCGTGCTGAAGAACATGATCAACCCGGGCTGAGCAAGCCGACCGAGCAAGAGGCATCGAACCATGGCCGAGAGCAAGGAAGCGCAAAAGAAGGACACGCAGAAACCCGCCGAGGCTGCGAAGGGGCGCAAGGAGCCTGGGGTCGACGCCGCTGCCCCTGCGTCGCTCACCGACGGCGTGCGGGAGGAACTGCAGCAGCTCACCGGAGCACAACGGGCTGCGGTGCTGATGCTCCTGCTGGGCGAGCAACAGGCTGCCGAGATCATGCGCTTCTTCGATCCCCGCGAAGTGCAGACGCTCGGCGGGGCGATGGTCGGGGTGGCCGACCTGTCCCAGGAGGCGGTGAACGTGGTGCTGGACGATTTCGTCGCCACGCTCAAGCGACAGACGAGCCTGGGCCTGGGTACCGGCGACTACGTGGAGAAGGTGCTCAAGCGTGCGCTGGGCGAGGACAAGGCGGCATCGGTGCTCAGCCGGATCATGCCGGGCCAGGGCAGCAAGGGCCTCGAGATCCTGAAGTGGATGGACGCACGCTCCATCGCCGACATGATCCGCAACGAGCACCCGCAGGTCGTCGCGATCATCCTGTCGGTGCTCGAATGCGAGGTCGCGGCCGATGTGCTGAACTTCCTGCCCGGGGATGCCAGGTCCGAGATCCTGCAGCGCGTGGCCTGCCTGGAGACCGTGCAGCCCTCGGCGATGGAGGAGCTGGAGTCGATCATGAAGAAGCAGTTCTCCTCCAGCTCGTCGGCCAAGTCGTCCAGCTTCGGCGGGGTCAAGGCCGCGGCCAAGATCATGAACTTCGTCAAGGTGGACATCGAGTCGTCGATCATGACCGGCCTGACCGAGCTCGACGCCGACCTGGTGCAGAAGATCCAGGACAACATGTTCACCTTCGACAACCTGTCGGGCGTGGACAACCGGGCGATCCAGACGCTGATGCGCAACGTGGAGCCCGAGCTGCTGATGACCGCGCTCAAGGGCGCGCAGGAGTACGTGAAGACCAAGTTCTTCGACAACATGTCCGCCCGCGCGCGGGTCATGTTCATCGACGAGATGGAGGCGAAGGGGCCGCAGCGCATCACCGACGTGGAAGAGGCGCAGAAGACCATCATGCGTATCGCGCGCCGGCTGTCCGATGCGGGTGAGCTGGTGCTGTCAGGGCGCGGAAATGAGTTCGTCTGAACGAACGTTCCGGATCGCGGACTGGACCGTGATGGCCGCCGCGGCGGCCGGTGGCAGGGTGTCGTTCACGCCGGGCGCGGTAGCGCGCGCGGCATCGGCACCGTTCCGTGGCTGGGAACCGGCGCCGGTGGTGGGGGTCGCAGAGCCCACCGGTGGCTGCGCAACCCACACGGAACCGGATGCCGACCCGTCGGGCACTGCGTCGACGCACGCCGACGGTGCGCCGACCGAGGCATGCGACGCTCGGGTGGACCCGGTGAGTGCGACCGATATCGCCCCGGATCGCCTGGTGCAACCCGACCCTGCCGCGCTGGACGCCGTTCGCGCCCTCGGCTTCGAGGAGGGGCTGGCGGCCGGACGAGTACAAGGCCATGCCGCCGGACGCACCGAAGCGATGGCGGAGCTCGAGCAGGAGCGTGAGCTGCTGCGCCGGATCGGCACGGCCATCGAGGGCTTCTCGAGCGACCCGCACGCCCGGTTCGAACCGCTCAAACGGCTGGCACTGCATGTCGCGCAGGAACTGGTGCGCTGCGAACTGAGCCTGTCACCGCACGCCATCGACCACCTGGTGCGCGCGTGCGTGGCCGCGCTCGACGCGCCGGGCAGCAAGGCGGTGGTGTCGCTCAGCCCTGCGGACTACCAGATGATGTCCTCCGATCCGTCCCGATCCACCGGATTGACGCTGGAATGCGACGAGCGTCTGTCTCCGGGCAGCGTCCAGGTACGCGCCGACGACGCCCGCGTGCTGGACTTCATCGAACACCGCCTCGAATCGCTTGCAGGGGCGCTGCTGCTGCATGCGCGCCCGGGGACGGAGCCTTGAGCCTCGAAGGCCGGGCCGTGGATGCACTGGTCGCCGGGCTGCGGGCGCCTCCGCCGCAGGTCGAGGGCACGCTGGTCAGGCTGGTCGGCCTGCGGCTGGAGGCCAGGGGTATCCACGCCCCGATGGGTGCGCTCTGCGAGATCGTCGGCGAGCGCGGGGCGACGATCGAGGCCGAGGTCGTCGGCTTCAACGACCGTACGCTCTACCTGATGCCGCTCAGCGAGTCGCAGGGCATCTCGCCAGGGGCCTCGGTGCGCGTGCTCAGCCACGACCCGCTGGTCCCGCTGGGCGATGCCCTGCTTGGCCGGGTGATCGACGGGCGCGGACGCCCGCTCGATGGCAAACCGCCCCCGGCCTGCGAGTTCGCAGGTTCGTTGCATGGCGTCACGCCCAACCCGGTCGAGCGTCCGCCGATCCGGGAGATCCTCGATGTCGGCATCCGGGCGATCAACGGGATACTCACCCTGGGCCGTGGCCAGCGGCTCGGGCTCATTGCCGGGTCGGGCGTCGGCAAGAGTGTGCTGCTCGGCATGCTGACCCGGTTCACGGAGGCCGACGTCGTGGTCACCGGCCTGATCGGCGAGCGGGGCAGGGAAGTGCGCAGCTTCATCGAGGAGGCCATCGGCGAGGCCGGACTGGCGCGCTCGGTGATCGTCGCTGCCCCGGCCAACGTGTCGCCAGTCCTGCGGCTGCGCGCCACGCTGCTCGCGCATTCGGTCGCGGAGCATTTCCGCGACCAGGGTCGCAACGTGCTGCTGCTGGTGGACAGCCTCACCCGGGTGGCGCACGCGCAGCGCGAGATCGGGCTCGCCATCGGTGAGCCACCGACCGCCAAGGGCTACCCGCCGTCGGTGTTCGGGCTACTGCCGACGCTGATCGAGCGGGCGGGCGTCGGCGCCCACGGGCGCGGATCGATCACGGCGATCTACACCGTACTCGCCGAAGGCGACGATGCGAACGACCCCATCGTGGACATCGCCCGCGCCTCGCTCGACGGCCAGGTCATGCTGTCGAGGAAGCTCGCCGACGCGGCGCATTACCCGGCGATCGACCTGACCGGGTCGATCTCCCGGATCATGACGGACCTGCTTCCCGCAGAAGAGGTCCGTCGAGCGAACCGCCTGCGCCGCCTGTGGTCGCTCTACCAGCAGAACGCCGAACTGATCAACGCGGGCGCCTACGAACCTGGCGCGAACGCCGAGCTCGACCTGGCGATCCGGTTGCGCGAGTCGATCGAAGGCTTCCTGCGCCAGGACATGCACCAGCCCAGCCGCCTGAAGGAATGCCAGCAGACCATGCGCAACCTGGTAGGGGACTGAGGCGGTGGGCGCTTCACGCTGGACTGCGCTGGTGCAGAGTGCACAGGTCGCCGTGGATCGATGCCGCGCCGCATTGCGTGCTGTCCGCGCGGAGCAGTCCGCCCTGGCGGGCAGCCGCGGCCGCGTGCAGGCGATGATCGCTGATTATCAGGCCAGACTCGCGCTCGCTCGGCGCGGCGGACACACGATGCGCGAAGACGAGGACGCGCGGCGTTTCCTCGCTCAGCTCGATACCCTGCGCTCGCGCGTGCTCCAGGAGGAGACCCACTCGACGCATCGCGTGGAACAGGCCCTGCTCGCGCTGGCGCAGGCAGAGGCCCGGCTCGGAAAATTCCAGCATCTCGAGCAGAGCGAGCTCGCGGCGATGACGGCCACGAAGGCGCGCCTCGAACAGAAGCTCACCGATGAATGGGCAGTGATCGCGCATTCATGGCGCGAGCGATGACCCCTCGCCGGGCGGGCAGGCAATCAGGCTGGACTGCCGGTGTTGATCTGCGTAATATGCGAAATATGCGCTCGTCATCAGCAGAGATCGTCGTAGCTGAAACCGGCCGCGCACCCTGGCGCCAGGCACGGCAGTCGTCCATCGTCGGCAGCAGCGTCCAGACTCAGGCACTCGTATCCCTGATCGACACGCTGGCCTCGTCCACGGCCACCGTGCTGATCACCGGCGAGAGCGGCACCGGCAAGGAACTGGTTGCCCGCGCCCTGCACGACCGCGCGCCGCGGCGCGAAGGACAGTTCGTGCCGATCAACTGCGGCGCGGTCCCGAAGGAACTGCTCGAAAGCGAGCTGTTCGGCCATCGCAAGGGCTCGTTCACCGGGGCGCTGTCCGATCGCATCGGACGGTTCGAGCTGGCGCACGGCGGCACACTCTTCCTCGACGAAGTCGGCGATCTCCCCGCAGACATGCAGGTCAAGCTGCTGCGGGTCCTGCAGGAGCGCTGCATCGTGCCGCTGGGATCGAACCGCGAGATCGGCATCGACGTGCGGATCGTCGCAGCGACCCACCGGAACATGGAAGAAGAGGTCCGGGCCGGGCGGTTTCGTGAAGATCTCTATTACCGCCTGAACGTGCTGCCGGTGCACGTGGCTGCCTTGCGCGAGCGGCCGCAGGACGTGCGCGACCTGCTCCATTTCTATTCCGCCCGGCACCGCGGCCCGGACGGCAGCATCGTCTGCTACAAGCCCGACCTGCTGAAGGCCCTGATGCGCTACGAGTGGCCCGGCAACGTGCGCGAGCTCTGCAACCTCGTGGACCGGTTCGCGACCTTCTTTCCCGGAGCCACCATCGGGCTGGGCGATATCGCGGACTGGCTGCTGCCCTCGGGACTGGTCAGGCTGAAGCAGGCCGCCGCCGAGGACCCTGCCGAAGCAGGGCAGACTCAGTGTGATCACGCGATCGATGTCGTGGCGGGGGTGGCTGCTGCAGACCCGGGCACCTCGGCGATCGCGGATGATGCAGCGGACGCCCTCGCGCAGACCGGGTCCGGATTGCCGCCGTCCTGTTCCGACGGGGATGTAGAGGCGATGGAAGAACTCCTGTGCCTGGCGCAATCGATCGACCGTACCGCACCTGAAACCGGGTTCCCGGGCGAGGGACCGGGGACCGGATCCGTCGAAGCGCTTCGTCCCGAGGGCATTTCCCTGAAGCGCCGGATGAACGAGATCGAGCGCAGCTACATCATGCAGGCGCTCGAGCGCACCTCGTGGAATGTCTCGCAGACCGCGCGACTGTTGTCCCTGCAGCGCACGACCCTGATCGAGAAGATCAACCGCTTCGGCCTGACCCGGCACCGTGGAACGATGCCCGGCGGCGAGGACGCCTTCGCGGAACCGGCCGGCGACGGCGGCTGAGTCGCCGCGCTCAGCCGGGCGGGGCGGCCGGCTCCTTGCCCTGCGGCTGGGGGCGCGGATACTGGAGCATCGGTTCCCGGACGGGCGGCGCCGGACGGGCGACCGGCTCTGCAGGGCGCGCGCGCTGCGCTGCCACCATCGCCTGCAGGTCACGGCGCAGGCCTTCGACGGCAGCGACCGAGGCCGAGAGGTCCTTCACGTCCTTGTTGAGGCCCTGCACCGCGCTGGCCTGCGTCTGCAGTCGCGTGCCGAGCGCCTGCAACTGCCGGTTGACCGCGTCGCTGCCGGTCGCAACCTGCCGTGCCGTCCGGTCGGGCAGCAGCTGCAACGTGGCCTCCGCCTGCTTGAGTGCGCCATCGACCTTCGTATCCAGTCTCGACTGTGCGGCCTGCACCGCCTCCACCGACGCCGCCAGTGCGGCCATCTGCTCGGCGATCGTCTTCAGCCCCTCGCTGTTGACATCGAGCGCCTTGACCGTCGAGTTCAACTCGACCGAGCGCTTGCCCACGGCGAGCACCGTTGCATCGAGCCGCTGGACACGCTTCGACATCACGTAGGTGGCCGTCCCGACGATGGCGCAGCCGGAGACCAACAGCACCGCGAAGACCGACAGTGCGATCGCTCCGTTGCGGTTCATCCTGCGTTCTGCCTCGCGCAGACGGTCGGTGACCGCGGCCATGTCGGCTGCCGTCCGGCCCGCGGCGGACGCGGCCGCAGAGGCCACATCCGCCGCGTCGAGCACGGTGGAGGCGAGCGACTCGAATTCCTTCCGGAACCCGGCACTCGCATCGGTGGCGAGTTGGTCATACAGCACGGGCGGGGCATCGCGGCGCTCCGTGGCTTCGCCCGCGGACGCTGGCGCCCCCCCCTGGAACAAGGGTGCATGACGGAAGGCGGGCGCAGCCGGATCGTCGGATGTCGCGGTGCTGGGATGCGGGGCTTCCGCCGGCTGGTCATCCATCTGAAGGCTCCTGTCTGATGTCGGTTTTCCGCATGCCCCGTGCCGCGGGGCCATCCCGGCTCGCGCCCTCCGCCGGCCCCGCCGTCAATGGCTGGATCAGGGCGCGGGTGGCTGCGTTCGCGGCGCGCAGCCGGACCATTCGTTCCTGGATCGCGTCGGAGAAGGCGAAGTCCTCTTCGCGCGGGTGGGTCTCTGCCTGCATACCGGGTGACCGCCCGTCGACGACGACGGGCTCGGTTGCAGTGATGGTCGGTTCAGCGTGCACGGACGGTGGATCCGAGGGGCGCTCGTCCCCGGGACCACCGCCAGGCACGGCCGTGGTCGCGATCGCCGCAGCGCCTTCCCCGGTCGCGCGCGCCTGCCGGCTGCGGGCGAGCCCGCCGCTTCCGTCGAGTTGGACGGAGTGACCGCTGCCCGAACCGATGATCGGTGGTTCGCTCATGGGGCTGTCTGCCCATCGACGGTGGCGTCGGCCTGCAGCCGTCCTTCGGCATCGAAGCGCATCGCCGGCGGTACCGTCGGCCGCGGCTGGCGCAGCGGTGCGTCGCCCGGATGCGCTGCCTCCAGATTGAACACGTAGGCAAGCACTTCGGACACCGCACGGTACAGCGGCTCGGGAATCGGCTGCTCGAGCTCGGTGGTGAAGTACAGGGCACGCGCCAGTTCGGGCGCCGGGACGATGCACACGCCCTCGCCGGCGGCCCGCTCGCGGATCCGCGCCGCCAGGTGGTCGGAGCCCTTGGCGACCAGCACCGGTGCACCGTCGCCCTCGATGTCGTATTCGAGCGCCACGGCAAAGTGCTCCGGGTTCGTGATCAGCACGTCGGCGTCCTTGATCCGCTGCATCATCCGTGCGCTGGCCATCTCGCGCTGGCGCCGGCGGATCTGTGCCTTCACCTCGGGACGCCCCTCGACGTCCTTCATCTCGTCCTTGATCTCCTGCTTGCTCATGCGCATGCGCTTCATGAACTCCCAGCGCTGGTAGGGCACGTCGGCGAATGCGATCAGCGCCAGGGTCAGCGCGACGATCAGCGAAGAACGGGCGATGAGTTCGCCGGTCGCATGCAGCGCCGGTTCGACCGCCATGCGCCCGAGATGGGTCAGGCTGCCCAGCTGGGTGACGACCAGCCACCACAACACCGCCGCGACCAGCAGGAACTTGGCGAGCGACTTGCCGAGCTCGACCCAGGCGCGCGGCCCGAACATGCGCTTCAATCCCTCGACCGGATCGAGCCGTGCAGCCTTCGGCGCCACTGCCTTGAGGGAGAACAGATAGCCTCCGGTCACGCCGGAGGCCACGATGGCCAGGACGATCGTCAGGACGACCAGCGGCAGCACGGCGACGAACGCATCGATGAGCATGCTGCCCAGCATGCCGGGCATCAGTGCGGGCGACTGCAGGACCTTGGTGTCGATCCGGAACCCGGCGGCGAAGAGGTCGGCCAGACGGGTCGCCACGACCCCTCCGGTGGCGGCAATCAGTGCGAAGGTGCCGATGACGATGGCAGCGGCCGGCAACTCGATCGAACGGGCGACCTGCCCGTCCTCCCGCGCCTTGGCCAGCCGGCGGGCGGTTGGCTCTTCCGTGCGGTCTGCCGCGCTCGATTCAGCCACCGGGCACCCCCAGCAGGGTGCGCAACGCGATGAACGACTGCTGCCACAGCCACTCGATCCGGCCGCCGAGGACGTCCATGGAGAGGATCAGCACGAGGAACCCGGCCACGATCATTGCCGGGAAGCCGACCGCAAAGATGTTGAGGCTGGGCGCCGCCCGGGTGATCACGCCCAGCCCGATGTTCACGAACAGCAGCGTCGCGACCACCGGCAGGGACAGCAGCAGGGCGCCGACGAACATCATCGAGCTCCAGCGCAGCATGCGGCCGTAGACGTCCTGGGTCAGGATGGACGTGCCGATCGGAAGCGTCCGGAAGCTCTCGGCGACCAGCCCGAGCAACAGGCTCGGACCGCCCAGTGCGACGAAGATCAGCGTCGAACAGAGGATGAGGAACTGTGAAAGGGTGGGCACGCTACCGACGTTGGGATCAACCATGCTCGCCATCGAAAGCCCCATCGTCGCGGCGATCGTCTGTCCCGCCACCGCCAGCGCGGCCACCACGATCTGCAGCGTCAGCCCCATCGAGGCCCCGATCAGCAGCTGGTTGAAGATCTCGACCACGCCCTCGGCCGATGCGGGATCGATCACCGGCCACTGATGCAGCGGATAGACCAGCCAGGTAAGCACCAGCGCCACCATCACGCGTATGCGTACGGTGATCGCGCTGCCCGAGAACGGCGGGGCGGTGAGCAGCATCGCGGAGATGCGCAGCATCGGCCATAGGAAGGCCGACAGTCGTTCGATGACTTCGGCGGAAAGCGGGATCATGGGCGTTGCGTGACCGGGTCCGGCGCGCTCAGCCGAACAGCGTCGGGATGCGCTGGAAGATGGAGCGCATGAAGTCGACCATGGTCACGAGCTGCCAGCTGCCGAAGGCGAGCAGGGTCAGCGCCAGCGCGAGCAGCTTGGGGATGAAGCTGAGCGTCATCTCGTTGATCGACGTGGCGGCCTGCACGATGCCGATCAGCACGCCCACGCCCAGCGCCACCGCCATCAGTGGCGCGCTCACCAGCACCGCCGTCCACAAGGCCTGCCGCCCGAGGTCCAGCACCATCGCGGTATCCATCATTTCGCGGCTCCCTCAGGCCTTCACGGCATCACGAAGCTGGACGCCAGCGAGCCCATGGTCAGGCTCCAGCCATCGACCAGCACGAACAGCATCAGCTTGAACGGCATCGAGATCATCATGGGCGAGAGCATCATCATGCCCATCGACATCAGGACGCTCGCCACGATCAGGTCGATCACGACGAACGGGATGTAGATCATGAAACCGATAGTGAAGGCGCTCTTGAGCTCGGAGGTCAGGAAGGCCGGCATCAGCGTGGTGAACGGCACCTCCTGGGGCGTGGCCACCGGCGCGTTGCGCGCGATCTCCATGAACAGCGAGATGTCGTCCTCGCGCGTCTGCCTGAGCATGAACGCGCGGATCGGTTCCTGCGCGAGCGCGACCGCCTTGTCGAACGGCATGTTGTCGTTCAGGTAAGGCAGCAGCGCGTTCTGGTGCACCTCGGTCAGGACGGGCGTCATGATGAACAGCGTGAGGAAGAGGCTCAGTCCGACCAGCACGAGGTTCGGCGGTGTCTGGGCCGTGCCCAGTGCCTGCCGGAGGATCGACATCACGACGATGATCCGCACGAAGGAGGTCATCGCGAGCAGGATGGACGGCAGCAGGGTGAGCGCGGTCATCAGCGCGAGCAGCTGCAGCGTGAGGCTGTACTGCGTACCCTGGGCGGTCTGCCGGGCCGTGACGGCGGGCAGGTCCGCTGCCCAGCCCGCCAGCGGCAGCACCAGCAGACAGGCGAGTACGACGATCAGGCAGCGGGCGCGGGTCATCGGTCGGCCACCGGGGCAGGCGCGGCGGTGGTGTCCCCGGCGGGGGGGGCGTCATCGGGCTCGATGTTCCACTGGCCGATGCGGCTGATCCGCCCGGGCGTGATGCCCAGGAGGAACTCGCGCGGGCCCGCCCTCACCAGGGCCAGCTTCATCCGAGGGGCCATGGGCATGGTCTCGAGGAGTTCGATGCGCCCGCCCCTGCGCTGGAAGTAGGCCGAGCCCTGCAGCTTCTTCAGCCCCCATGCGAGGGCCAGCAGCAGCGCCACGACGAGCGCGAAGCTGCCGAGGAACTGCAGCAGGTGCAGCAGCGAGGGGCCGTTCATCGATCCCATCAGAGGGTATCCATCCGCTCGGAGGGCGGGACCACCCGGGTGAGCCGGATGCCGTAGCGTTCGTTCACGAGCACCACCTCGCCCTGGGCGACGACCGTATTGTTGACCAGCAGGTCGAGGGGTTCGCCGGCCATCCGGTCGAGCTCTACCACGCTGCCCTGGGTCAGGCGCAGCAGGTCGCGGATCTTGATCGTGGCCTTGCCGACCTCGACGGTGAGCGTGACCGGGACGTTCTGCAGCACATCCTGGTGGATTCTTCCCTGGACCGTCGCTTCTGGATCGGCGACGGGCGCTTCGGCGGCTTCGTTCATTGCGGGCTCCTGTCGGAATTCGGGGGGGTAAGCGCTGCGAGGATCTGGACGGCCATCTGCGTCCCGAGGGTGCCGACCGAGACTTCGAAGGCCGGGGTGTCGTTGACCACCGCCAGCGCGTGCTCGGCAGGCCGGAACGGCAGTACGTCGCCCGGCTTCATGTCGCGCAGGTCATGCAGGTTGAGCGGGATCCGGCCCAGCACTGCGCGCAACTCGACCGACGCATCGCTCACCGCATCGTCGAGCTGGTCGCGCCAGGCGCGGTCCGATGCCTCGTCGCCGTCGGCGGTCTGGACCCGGCTGCGCAGCATGTCCCGGACCGGCTTGAGCGACACGTAAGGAATGACCATGTCGATGAATCCGCCAGGCGACTGCGCGGCCGAATCCGGCTCGAAGCGGCTCAACACCACGAGGTCGCTCTCGTCGGCGATCTGGGCAAACTGCGGGTTGATCTCGGAGCTGACGGGTTCGAACTCGGTCGCCGCGATCGGTGCCCAGGCTTCTTTCTGGGCACGGAAGAACGTCTGCAGGATCATGTGGATGATCCGCGTTTCGGTGGGCGTGAACAGCCGGCCCGGCGGCAGCTGGCCGACGCCCTTTCCGAAGCCGCCGAAGAAGCTGTCCAGCGAACTGAAGACGACGTCCGGATCGATCACGACCATCGCGTGGCCACGCAGCGGCTGCATCCGTACAACGTTGACCGACAACGGCGCACGCAGGCCCTTCAGGTAGTCGCCAAAGCGCAGGATGCGCACCCGTCCGGGATTCATGCGCGGGCTGGTCCGCAGCATTTCCAGCATGCCCAGCCTGAACAGACGGATGAACCGCTCGTTGATCATGTCGAGCGATGCCGTGTTCACCCCCAGCGTGCTGTCCTCGGCGGCCAGGTCATGCTTGCGCACCACCGCGCCGACGTTGTAGCCGGCCTCGCCGGCGCCTACGGCACTGCCGGCGCTCTGCGCCAGGGCGTCGAGCTCTTCGCTCGACAGGAGGTTGGGGGTTTCCGACATGGGTTGCGGCCCTGCGTCCTTCGTCACTGGACCACGAACGTGGTGAAGTAGAGTTCCTCGATCCCGCCGAAGTCCTCGAATTTCTGCAGCACGGCGTTCATCTCCTGGCGGATGCTGTCGGCCAGGTTCTTGCGGAACTCCGGTTGAGCGAGGTCGGCGTCGGTGGTCTTGCGCATCACATCGAGTGCAGCCGAGCGCAGCGCGAACTCATGCTTCTTGACGTTCTTGAACACGCGATCGTCATAGCGAGTCATCAGCGCCACCTGGACCTGCATCACCTTCCGGGAGTTGGTCAGGTTGGCCAGCAGCGGACGCTCCAGCTCCAGGTAGGTGTGCTCGAAGCGGGTCAGTTCAGGCGAGGCCTTCGGCACCATCTTCGGCGGCAGGTCAGCGCCCTTCTTGTCGACCCGCTTCTGCGCCTCCTGCGCCGCACCGGCTGCAGTGGCGTCGAGTTGCGCCTCCGCCGGCGGCTGCTCCGCGGGCTTGAAGAATCCCGTGAAGAAGAGCGTCGCACCCACCGCTCCGCCCATCATCACGAGGGCAATCACGGCCAGCAGCACGATCTTGAGGATCGGTGACTTGCGCGGCTTCTCTTCTTCTTCAACGACTTCGGCCATTCGTGCCTCCACAGAATCGATCAGGCCCTGACGTCAAGAAAACCACCGTCAGTGCCTCGAGCGGAATTATTACTGATACCGGTTTCAGATACAGGTGCATCTTCGGCGTCCGGAGGCGGATTTTGCAGGCGCCTGGGTGTCATAGAACCGCCATTTCCACCGTTTGTACCGGTTCCGAGGTTCAAAAAAGCAACCGGCATGCCAGCGTCGCCGAGCGTGGCGCGCAGCCGCGGAAATCCGTCGGCCAGCAGTTCCCGGGTCTGTGCCTGGGACGCGTGGAAGGTCGCTTCGAGCGCGCCCTGGCGCATCTCGAGCTGGACATCGATCTCGCCGAGGGCGGCCGGGTTCAGCAGCAGCCGGACCTGCCAGTGTCCCTGCCGCGCATGCGCGACCACCCGTGTGGCGAGCATTTCGCCGATCCGTTCCGCGACCCGCGCCTGGTCGGCCGCTGCGGCGGAGATGCCACCGTCGCGGTCGATGATCGAACGGGCGGCATCCTCGGGAAGTACCAGCGCCTCGACGATGCGTCCCGGTGCGGGCTGGGCGATATCGATGGGCGTGACTGCGGCGAGCGACGAGTTCAGGTTCAACGGGAGCTCGGCGACCGGGCTCATGACCGCCTCGCTCGACGGCGGGGCCACCGTCGTCCGGAGGGGCGCGCTTCCCCCCGCCAATGCGACGCGCGCAGGCAATCGGTCGACAGCGACAGGCCAGACGGGTGTCGGCGCCGCTGCGGTCGCTGCGGTCGCTGCAGGCGGAAGCCACCGCACAGGCTCGGACGGGTCAGGGTACATCGGGCGGCCGTCGTCGGCCGGCGCCGCAACACGCAGCGACGGCACCGGCAGAGGCGCGGGCATGGACGTCGCCCCAGCGCGCGACACGGCGATCGCGGCCATGGCGGCCTGCAGGCGGACGTCCGGTCCCTCTGCGGCAGGGGCTGCGGATGCCTGTGCCGGGGTTCCGACAGTCACGACCGCCGCCACCGGCTCACGGGCGGGTCCGGGCGACAAGCCCGGAGCGGTAACCGGTCCGGTGCTGTGTGCCGCCGTCGGTCCGGTGCTCGGTGCCGTCAAGGGCGTCGCGACGGGCGCCGGAGGACGGGGCGGATCGAACAGGTGCGACACCGTTGC
>CANHBC010000107.1 GCA_947458835.1 Betaproteobacteria bacterium
AACGTCCGCAGGTCGAGGTCGACGCCGGTGCCCACGCGCAGGGAATCGACGTACTCGAGCAGCGGCGGCATCACCACCTGGTAGCCGTGGGTGCGGAACAGCTCGAGCAGGCGCCCGCGCAGCGACTCCACCCGCTGCGCTTCGGGCGGCAGTATGTCTTCGACGTGGGCGGGCAGTTGCCAGTTGCGCATGGTCTGGATCTGTGAGGAGGGCTGGACCGCGACGGAGCCGACGCCCGGGGGCGCAGGCCGCGACGGCGGCAAACCGCCTATTCTAATGGACCCAGTAGAGAAGCAGTACGCCGGCCAGCATCGAGGTCAGGCCAGCGAAACGCAACTGGTGGTCGGGCAGCGAAACCAGCCGGACGAAGGTCTCGCGCCACAGCCGGGGGGCAAGGAAGGGCAGCAACCCTTCCAGCACCAGCATCAGCGCGAGTGCCAGCAGAAGCGCGCTGCCCAGGCCCATCCGGGATCAGCGCCGCCCGGCGGCCCGGGCGGTCATTTCCGCGCGGCGCCCGTGCCCGCGCCCGGGGAGCGGAAGTAACGGAAGAACTCGGAGTTGGGCTCCAGCACGAACACGTTGTTCCGCCCCGCAAAACTGCGCTTGTAGGCCTCGAGGCTGCGATAGAACGCAGAGAACTCGGCATTGGATTCGAACGCAGAAGCATACAGCGCCGACGCCTTCGCATCGCCCTCGCCGCGGATGCGCTCGGCATCGCGGAACGCCTCGGCCAGGATGATCTCGCGCTGCCGATCGGCATCGGCGCGGATCTTCTCGCCCTCGGCCGCGCCGGTGGAGCGCAGTTCGTTGGCCACGCTCTTGCGCTCGGCTTCCATTCGCCGATAGACCGACTCGCTGACCTCCTGCGTGTAGTCGACGCGCTTGATCCGCACGTCCACGACCTCGATGCCGATCGCCCGGCCGTCCTTGTCGGCCCGCTCGCGTACCAGTTCGGTGATCTTCTGGCGCTCGCCCGAGATCACCTCGTTCACCGTGCGCGACCCGAACTCGGACCGCAGCGCCGAGTTGATGGTCTGCGACAGACGGTTCACGGCCGCAGCCTCGTTGCCCTGAACGGCAATGAAGTACTGGCGGACATCAACGATACGCCACTTGACGAACGAATCGACCAGCACGTTCTTCTTCTCGGACGTCTGGTAACGCTCGGGTTCGGGCGCGTCGATGGTCAGGATCCGCCGATCGAAGTAGCGGACCGTGTCGATGACCGGGATCTTGAACTTGAGGCCCGGGGACTCGACGACCTGCGCGATGGTACCCAGGCGCAGCACGATGGCCGTCTGGCGCTGGTCGACCACGAACACGCTCATGCTGAGCGCAACCAGCACGATGAGCGCGCCGACGATGGAAAGGGAGGTGATCGGCTTCATTGACGCTGCTCCCTCTCGCGGCTGCGGAACGCATCACGAGAGCGTGCGGTTTCGGGGGATGCGGCTGCGGGTTCGGTGGGCGCCGGCTTGGCCGCGGCCGGTGGCGTCGCCGGCACCGGGTCGCCGGGGGTGACCGGCTGGCCGGCTGCACCAACCGAGGCGATCAACTTGTCGAGCGGCAGGAACAGGAGGTTGCTGCCCTGCCGCTGGTCGACCACCACCTTGGTGGCGTTGGTCATCACGGTGTTCATCGCGTCGATGTACAGGCGGTCACGGGTGACACGTGGCGCCTTGTTGTACTCGGCGACCAGCAGGCGGAAGCGTGCCGTCTCGCCCTCCGCGGTGGCCACGATGCGCTGGCGGTAGCCCTCGGCCTCCTCGGCCAGTCTGGCCGCCGCACCGCGCGCGCGCGGGATGACATCGTTTGCGTAGGCCTCGCCTTCGTTCTTCTGCCGCTCGCGGTCCTGCCCGGACCGGACCGCATCGTCGAATGCCGCCTGCACCTGCTCGGGCGGCTGTGCCGACTGCATGGTCACGTTGCTGATCAGGATGCCGAGGTTGTAGCGGTCAAGCAGCGACTGCATGACCTTCAGCACGTCGGCCTGCACGCCGCCGCGGTCTTCGTAGAGCACCGAATCCATCCGGCGGATGCCGACCACCTGCCGGATTGCCGTCTCGGCGGCCTGCAGCACCGTCTCGTCCGGGTTGCGTACGTTGAGCAGGAAGTCGCGCCCGGAGGACAAGGTGTACTGCACGGCGAACTGGACGTCGACGATGTTCTCGTCGTCGGTGAGCATCAGCGACTCGCGCAGCACCTTGTTTCGAGGGTTGTTGCGGTAGCCGATCTCGACCGTGCGCACGCCCGCCACGTTCACCACCTCGGCGCGCTCGATCGGCCACGGCAGGTGCCAGCGCGGCCCGGGGTTGGTCTCCTCGACGAACTTGCCGAAGCGCAGCACCACGCCGCGCTCGGCCGGCGCGACGATGTAGACGCCGCTGGCCATCCAGAGGAGGAACACGACGCCCCCGATCAGAATGCCGCCATTGCGCCACTGTCCGGTCGAGAAACCACCGCCGAAGTTGCCGCCGCCGCCGCCATTGCCGGTGCCGACCTCGCGCGGTCCGGACCGGCGGCTGCCGAGCAGTTCGTTCAGCTTGCGGTTGAACCGGCGCCACAGCTCGTCGAGGTCAGGCGGCCCCTGATTGTTGCCGCCACCTCCACCACCTCCGCCGCTGCTGCCGCCGCGCTTTCCCCACTGGTTGTCGTTCAGACCCATCTTTACCTGCTCCCGGCGCCTGTGGCGGCGCCTCCCGGGCCATCGGCCCATGCGTCTCCATCGACCATCGCGGCCACGGGCGGCTCAATCAGCCCGGCCCGCGAGGTCTCGTCCACTTCATCGATGCCGTACGCGGGGTCGCGTTCGGCACGGTCGAAGAACTCGTCCAGGACGCCGCGCAGCAGGTCGACGCCCTCCCCGGTCAGGGCCGACAGCGACACGCTGGTCAGCCCGCCCAGTTCGTCATGCACCACCTTCGGATCGATCGGTACCTGGTCGATCTTGTTGCACACCAGTATCTGCGGCACCTGGTCGGCACCGATCTCTGCCAGCACCCGGTTCACCTCGCGCACCTGCCGGTCGCGATCGCTGCTGGCGAAGTCGACCACGTGTAGCAGCAGGTCGGCCTGTGCCGTCTCGGTCAGCGTCGCACGGAACGCCGCCACCAGTTCGTGCGGCAGGTCGCGGATGAAACCGACGGTATCCGAAAGCACGATATTGCGCCCGGCCGGCGAGAACATGCGCCGGCTGGTCGTGTCGAGCGTGGCGAACAGCTGGTCGGCCGCATAGGTGCCGGCGTGGGTCAGCGCGTTGAACAGGGTCGACTTGCCGGCGTTCGTGTAACCAACCAGCGATACCGACAGCGCCGACCCGCGCTCGCGCGATCGGCGCTGTGTCGCCCTCTGGCGCTCGACCTTGTGCAGCTTCTCCTTCAGGACCTTGACCCGCTTGCCGAGCAGCCGGCGATCGGTCTCGAGCTGGGTCTCGCCCGGGCCGCGAAGGCCGATGCCCCCCTTCTGACGCTCGAGGTGGGTCCAGCCGCGCACCAGTCGCGTGGCGAGGTGGTCGAGCTGGGCGAGCTCGACCTGGAGCTTGCCTTCGTGGCTGCGCGCGCGCTGCGCGAAGATGTCCAGGATCAGGGTGGTGCGATCGACCACCCGGCAGGCAAGCGCCCGTTCGAGGTTGCGTTCCTGCACCGGTGACAACTCGTTGTTGAACACGACCACCGATGCGTCCAATTCCGATCGCAGCGCTCCGATCTCGGCGACCTTCCCGGAGCCGGCATAGGTCGACGAGTCGATCCGGTTCCGGCTGCCGCCGACCACGCCGACCACGTCGAGGCATGCCGAGGACGCGAGTTCGCGCAGCTCGGCGAGGCTTTCGTCATAGTCGCGCTCGGAGGTGCCGAGGGCGACCAGCAGCGCTCGGCTGCCCGTATCTGGCCGTTCGAACATCCGTCGGCTATCTGCTCGGCGGTTATTGCGATCCCGGGCTCAGCTGTCCGCCGGCGGATCGTAGTGGATGCTGACTGCCCGCGCGGGCACCACGGTCGAGATCGCGTGCTTGTAGACCATCTGCGTAACCGTGTTCTTGAGCAGCACGACATACTGGTCGAACGACTCGATCTGACCCTGCAGCTTGATGCCGTTCACCAGATAGATAGACACCGGCACATGCTCCTTGCGGAGCGTGTTCAGGAAAGGATCCTGCAGCAGTTGTCCTTTAGCGCTCACTGGCGTTTCCTCGCTTATTCTTGATGAATCACTGTACTGGATTTTCCGGGTCAAAGCCACCCGTTGCGCCGCAGCACGACGATGTCCAGCCTGCCCTTCAGCGTGGCGTGCGAGGCCTGCCTTCGTACGGATTCGTGCTGCTCTTGAACTGGATGCGCAGCGGCGTTCCTTCAAGCCTGA
The DNA here is from genome assembly GCA_947458835.1 of Betaproteobacteria bacterium. Classification (GTDB taxonomy): domain Bacteria; phylum Pseudomonadota; class Gammaproteobacteria; order Burkholderiales; family CAIKXV01; genus CAIKXV01. The sequence continues at coordinate 4,360 of CANHBC010000107.1, forward strand.
ACGTCGAACGGAACATGTGTTCCAGGTAGCGACGGTAGCTGGCCGGCACGGCGTCGAGCGAGTTGCCGTGGATCACCACGATCGGTGGATTCATCCCGCCCTGGTGCGCATAGCGCAGCTTCGGGCGCGAGAAGCCCGAACGCGGCGGGTTCTGCTTCTCGACCGCGGCGAGCAGCGCCCGGGTCAGCCGTGGCGTGGGCAGGCGCAGCGTCGCCGCGCGGAAGGCTGCATCGACCGCGGGCAGCAGCGCATTGAGTCCGGTGCCGCGACGGGCCGACACGAACAGGGTACGCGCGAACGACAGGAAGCCCAGCCGGCGTTCGATGTCGTCCTTGACCCGGGCACGTGCCTCGGGCGCCAGGCCGTCCCACTTGTTGACCACCACCACCAGCGCGCGGCCGGCCTCCAGGATGTAGCCTGCGATGTGGGCATCCTGATCGGTGACCGAGTCGAGCGCATCGAGCACCAGCACCGCGACGTTGCAGTCGTCGATCGACTTCAGCGTCTTGATCACCGAGAACTTCTCGATCGCCTCCTCTACCCGGGCGCGCCGGCGCATGCCGGCGGTGTCCACCAGGGTGTAGCGCTTGCCGTTGCGCTCGAAATCCGCCGGGATGCTGTCGCGCGTGGTCCCGGGCATGTCGAACACCAGCATGCGCTCCTCGCCGAGCAGCGCGTTGGCCAGCGTGGACTTGCCCACGTTCGGACGGCCGACGATCGCGATCCGCGGCGCCTCGGGCGCCTCGGGCTCAGAGGATGGCGGCTCAGGCTCGTCCTCGGGGAAGCGAGCGAGCACGTCTGCGAGCAGGTCGCCCACCCCCTCGCCATGGGCCGAAGAGATCGTCCACGGCGTGCCGATGCCCAGTGAGTGGAAGTCGGCGCCGGCGATCGCATCCTGGATCCCTTCGGCCTTGTTCACGGCCAGCCAGACCGGGCGTCCGGTCACTCGCAGGCGGGCCGCGATCTCACGGTCCAGTGGCGTCAGGCCGCTGCGGTAGTCGACCAGGAACAGGATCGCGTCAGCCTCGTCGATCGCCTGTTCGGTCTGCTTCGCCATCTCGCGGACGATCCCGTCGCGCACCACCGGCTCGAAGCCGCCGGTATCGACGACCAGGTACTGCCGGCCGCTGAACGAGCCACGCCCGTAATGGCGATCCCGGGTGAGACCAGGGAAGTCGGCGACCAGCGCGTCACGCGACTGCGTCAACCGATTGAAGAGGGTGGACTTGCCGACGTTCGGCCGACCGACCAGGACCAGGGTAGGTTGCATCGGATCAGGCGGCCACGCCCATCGCGTACAGCCCGCCACGGCGGGTCTGCACCACGAAGCCACGGTCGACCGGCCGCGCACCGATCGAGATCGCGCTGCCGTCGGTCGGCAGGCGGGCGATGAAGCTGCCGTCCTCAGGGTCCAGCAGGTGCACGAATCCCTGGAAGTCGCCCACCACCAGCGCCTTGCCCACCAGGCGCGGTGCGCCGAGGTTGCGCAGCTGCAATGCCGCCTGCCGCCAGAGGCTGGCCCCGCTCGAGCGGTCAAGGGCGTGCAGCACGCTGCGATCGTCCACCACGTAGATGGCGCGCGAGTCGGCATCCAACCCGGCGATGCTCGAGATGTCGCGCGACCATGCGAGCGAACCGCGCTGGGCATCGAAGCAGGCCACCCGCCCCTGGAACGCCGCGGCACAGACCTGGTTCGTCGCGGCATCGTACACCGGCGCGCTGGTCACCTCGACCACGCGCTCGAGTTCGGTGGCGCCGCGAGGCAGCGCCACCGCGACATCCATGCCGACCAGCCCGCTCTTGAGGTCGACGCCGATCAGGCGGCCGTTGCCGAATCCGGCAAACAGCGCGCCGCGCGACACCGTGAAGCCGACATGGGTACGCACCGACAGCGTCGGAGCGGCGGCACGCTGGTACACCCAGCGCTGGCGCCCGCTGTCGGCCTCCAGCGCCCAGATGCGCGAATCGCCAGTGCGTACCAGCACCAGCCCGTCGGAAATCACCGGTGCGGCCAGCACCTCGCTGGACAGCTGCGTCTCCCAGGCGAGCTTGCCGCCCTGCGCGTAGACCTGCACCTCGCCGTTCTGGCCGCCAACGGCGACCAGCCCGTTGCCGGCGCCCACCCCGCCTGCAGTGGGTCGGATCACCTGCTGTCGCCAGCCGACCCGCCCGGTGGTGGATTCGAAAGCGGTGAGGTTGCCGTCGACGCCGATCGCGTACACGGAGTCGCCATCGACCGCGGGCGTGAACACGTAGCGACCCGAGTTGCCGACCTGGCCCTGCCAGAGCACGCGCAGCGACACCTTTGGCTGTATGGGTCCGAGTTCGGCCGGCTTGAGCCGTGGGTCGACCGAGCGCGAGAACAGTCGGTCGTACGCGCCACCGACCGCGGCGCAGCCGGACAACGCCGCCGGCGCGAATGCCGCGGCCGACAGTGCGCGCAACAGGCTGCGCCGCTGATGCACCAGGGTGGCGGGATCATTGGACATCGAAGGCTGGCTCATCGGGTCACCTCGCTTCGCCCAGGGCATCGAGCTTGAGCTGGACCAGGTTGCGGTACGAACTCTTCTCGTCGAGCTTGTCGAACGCCGACTGGTAGGCATTGCGCGCAGCGTTGGCATCACCCTGCGCGAACAGCACGTCCCCACGCAGGTCGAGGAACAGGGCGTCGAACGCGTTGCCGTGGCTGGCATCGAGCACGCGCAGCGCCGCGACCAGGTCGCGATCGTCGACCAGCACCGCGGCCAGGCGCAGCCGGGCAAGGTCGCGGAACTCGTCCTGCTTGGCATTGGCGACCGCCCATTCAAGCCGGCTGCGCGCCGACTTGCTGTCGCCGCCCTCGAAATCAAGGCGTGCGGCGATCAGTGCCGCGAGTACCGCGTGACCGGTACCCGGGTACTTTTCCACGAGCTGTGCCGCTGCCTCGCGTACCCGCGTCTGGTTGTTCGCCTGCAGCCCCTCCTGCACGGCGAGGTACAGCAGCGAGGCGCCTTCGACCTGCCGATCCTGGTACCAGCGCCACCCGGACAGGCCGGTGACCACGAGCGCAGCCACCACCACGACGGTGGTGACCAGGTTGCCCCAGCGCTCCCACCACGTCTTGATCGCGTCGATCTGTTCCTGCTGTTCCAGGTCGAAATGGGCCATCGGTCGTCCGGGTCAGTTGGTTCGGTTGGTTCGGTTGGTTCGTTCGGATGCGTCGGCGGAAGGTCAGGCACTGCCTGCGAGAAGCGTCGCAACGGCGTCCACGCCGAGCGTCTGCTGTTCGCCGGCCTGGCGCAGCGGCTTCACGCCGACCTTGCGCTCGGCGAGTTCGGATTCGCCGACGATCAGGGCATGGCGCGCACCGCTTGCATCGGCACGTTTCATCTGGGCGGCGAACTTTCCACCGCCCCCATGCACCACGACCGCGAGCCCGCGGTCGCGCAGCGCTTCGGCCACTTCCGCGGCGAAACGCGCCGCGGCCTCGCCCTGGTGGACGACGTAGGCCGCCGGCGGCGGTGCTTCGCCCAGCGCCGTGCCGTCCTCGATCAGCGACAGGATACGCTCGAGGCCCATCGCGAAACCGCAGGCGGGCGCCGCGCGGCCACCGAGCTGTTCGACCAGGCCGTCGTAGCGCCCACCGGCACAGATCGTGCCCTGGGCACCGAGCCGCGTGGTCACCCACTCGAACACGGTGCGGTTGTAGTAGTCGAGCCCGCGGACCAGCCGCGGGTTGAGCCGCCAGGCAACGCCCGCGTCGTCGAGTCGCCGGCGCAGGCCGTCGAAATGCGCGGCCGAATCGGCGTCGAGCATGTCCACCAGCTTCGGCGCCGCACCGACCATCTCCTGCATCGCGGGGTTCTTGGTGTCCAGGATGCGCAGGGGATTGCTGTGCAGCCTGCGCAGCGCGTCCTCGTCGAGCAGGTCGCGGTGCCCTTCGAGGTAGGCGACCAGCCGCTCGCGGTGCGCGGCACGCGTGGCAGCGTCGCCGAGCGAATTGATCTCGAGCGCCACGTCCTGAAGGCCGAGTTCGCGCCACAGCCGGGCGCACAGCACGATCTGCTCGGCATCGATATCCGGGCCGGCGAAGCCGATCGCCTCGCAGCCCACCTGGTGGAACTGCCGGTAGCGGCCCTTCTGCGGCCGCTCGTGGCGGAACATAGGCCCCTCGTACCAGAGGCGCTGGGGCGTCCCGTAGAGCAGGTTGTGTTCGATGGCCGCGCGCACGCAGGCTGCAGTGCCTTCAGGCCGGAGCGTGAGGCTCTCGCCGTTGAGTTCGTCGCGGAAGGTGTACATCTCCTTCTCGACGATGTCGGTGACCTCGCCAATGGTGCGAACGAACAGTTCGGTCCGCTCCAGCACGGGCGTGCGCAGTTCGCTGTAGCCGTAGCGCACGAGCACGCCCGCGACGCGCTCGACGAGGCGACGGTAGCGCGCGGCTTGCGCCGGCAGCAGGTCGTTCATGCCGCGGACGGCTTGGAAGGAGGTACCCATCGGGGACGGTTCCGGTCAGTCGCCGGTTTCGACGGCAAAGCCGCCAAGTATACCGCGGCGTAGGGTCAGGCCCCGGCCGGGGCCTCGGCGCGCGCCGAGTACCGGGAACGGACGTAGTCGTCGACGATCGCCTTGAAGTCGGCCGCAATCGTGTCGCCCTTCAGGGTAACCGTCTTGCGCCCGTCGACGAACACCGGTGCGACTGGCGTCTCGCCCGAGCCAGGCAGGCTGATGCCGATGTTGGCGTGCTTGCTCTCGCCCGGACCGTTCACCACGCAGCCCATCACCGCCACGGTCATCGTCTCGACGCCGGCGTACTGGTCGCGCCAGACCGGCATCTGCGCGCGCAGGTAACCCTGGATGCTGTCGGCCAGTTCCTGGAAGAACGTGCTGCTGGTGCGCCCGCAGCCCGGACAGGCAACCACCATGGGCGTGAACGAGCGCAGCCCCATGGTCTGCAGGATCTCCTGCGCCACCACCACTTCGCGCGTGCGGTCGCCGTTCGGCTCGGGCGTCAGCGATACGCGGATGGTGTCTCCGATGCCTTCCTGGAGCAGCACCGCCATCGCCGCGGTCGAGGCCACGATACCCTTGGAGCCCATGCCTGCCTCAGTGAGCCCGAGGTGCAGCGGGTAGTCGCAGCGGCGCGACAGTTCGCGGTAAACAGTGATCAGGTCCTGGACCGCGCTCACCTTGGCCGAGAGCACGATGCGATCGCCGGGCAGTCCGATCGCCTCGGCTTCGCGCGCGCTGTCGATGGCCGACACGACGAGCGCCTCACGCATCACGGCAGACGCCTCGGCCGGCCGCTCGAGCTTCGCGTTCTCGTCCATCAGTCGCGCCAGGAGTTCCTGGTCCAGACTGCCCCAGTTAACGCCGATGCGCACCGGCTTGCCGTAGCGGATCGCCGCCTCGATCATCGTGCCGAACTGCTCGTCCCGCTTCGAGCCGCGGCCGACGTTGCCCGGGTTGATCCGGTACGCGTCGAGCACCTGGGCACACTCCGGGTACTGCGTCAGCAGCCGGTGGCCGTTGAAGTGGAAATCACCGACCAGCGGCACGTTGCAGCCCATCGCGTCGAGCCGGCTGCGGATCGACGGCACCTGCGCCGCCGCCTCGGGGCTGTTCACGGTGATACGGACGACCTCCGAACCGGCCCGTGCAAGCTGTGCCACCTGCAGCGCGGTCGCCTGCGCATCGGCAGTATCGGTGTTGGTCATCGACTGGACCATGATCGGCGCGTCGCCGCCGATCCGTACATGACCCACACGCACCTGCCGGGTCGTGCGCCGCGCACGCGCCCCGACCTCGGTCGCCCCGGAAGACGCCACGCCACCATTCACCATCGCCAGTTTCCTCCCGATCCGATTACCCGACTTTACCGCAGCGCGGGGCCAGCCGACTCAGTCGAGCTTCAGCCGGGCGACATCCACGCGGGTGTGCGGTTCGAGGTTGATGTCGCGATCGCCATAGGCCAGCCGCACGCTGCGCGCATTGCCGACCACCAGCGACAGCGGTGGCTCGCCCTGGATGACCTGAGACGAACCCGGCGGATTGATCTGGGAGAAGATCAGCCGGCCCCGCGCGTCGCGGATCTCGACCCAGGACTCGCGGTCGAAGAACAGCCGTACGGTACGGGGACCGGGGCCGAACGCCCGCCCGAGTTCGGACGTGCTGGCCGGGGAAGCGGCCGCCGGTGCCTCCGGCGTCGCGCCCGGCCCGGGTACCGGCGAGGCCGGCACGGGAGCCGCGGGTGCCGGCAACGAGGTAGCACCCGCCTCTGTCGGCAGCGTATCGGCCTGCACGCCCGGCTGCATCACAGCCGGATCCCGGGCCACCTGCGGCGCGGGTTCAAGCCCCGCGGACGGGATGCCGGGCGCGATCATCGGGCCGAACCATTCGAACGCGATGAAACCGACGACCACCGCGGCGAGCAGGGCCACTGCCGAATGCATGCGGCGCGACCGTTGGCCGGGCGACGGGAACGGAACCGCGGCGGCCAGGACCGGCGTGGAGTCCGCCAGTGAAGGGGCCATCGCCGGAGGCGCCTGCACGGGCAGTTGCCGCTCGAGCACCGCCATCACCGGTGCCGGATCGAGTTGCACCAGACGCGCGTAGCTGCGTACGAAACCGCGCACGAACATCGGCGACGGCAGGCGGTCGAACGCATCGGCCTCCAGCGCCTCGACCTGCCGGACGGCCAGTTTCAGGTGGTTCGCCACGTCGCCCAGCGACAGATGGCAGCGCTCACGCGCGTTCGCAAGCATCGTGCCGGCCGTTGACGAGGCTGACTCGCCCGCCTCGCGGATCGAAACCCTCCCGCCGGCCGGGGCCGGGTCGGCAGCCATCGCGCCCGCGGTTTCCAGCCCGAGCAGGGCCGTCGCGAGGGAGGTGCCGGGCGTGGCCGCCGGATCGCCGGTCGCTGCGCCCTGCGGATTACGGTCGTCGTGCATGTCGGTGCTCATCGCTCACCTTGCTGGATCAGCAACTGGGTCTCGGGCGCGTTCGGGAACAGGCGCCGCAACTGCTGCGCATACAGGGCCTCGGCGCGCCGGTCGCCGAGCGCGCGCTCGATGCGCACCCCGAGCCAGAGTACCTCGGCCGTGGGCGGCGCGGCCTGCATGAAACGGTTCAGGAACGCGCGCGCGTCGGGCACGCTGCCGCCGGCGAAGGACAGTTCCGCCAGATTGAACAGCGCCACGGGCTGGTTGGCGCGAACCGCCAGCGCCTGTTCGAAGAAGCGCCGGGCTTCCGCGTCGCTGCCCCGGCGCCGGGAGCACACCCCGGCATTCACCAGCGAACGATCGACGTTCGTGTAGAGCGGGCTGCGAACGGCGGCCATGAAGAACTTGATCGACTCGGCGGCGCGGCCGCGCTCGCACAGGAACCAGCCGTAGTTGTTGTTGATGTCGGGATCGTTCGCGGCCAGGCGCAACGCGCGCTCGAAATTCACGCTGGCCTGCGCGTCCTCCTTGAGCTGCATGTTGATCAGGCCGAGCAGGTTGAACGCCTGTGCATTCTCCGGATCGAGCTTCGCGGCCGAGTTGGCCTCGTCCAGCGCCGGCCCGATCGAGCCACGCGAAAGATAGAGCGATGCGAGCTCGATGCGCAGCCGCGCGGCTTCCTTCGGATCAGGCTTCTGCTCCGGCGCCTGCGGGGGGGGCGCTACCTGGGTGACCTTGCCGGCTGCCGCGCTGGCCGCCGCCGACGCGGCCGCCCCGCCCAGGACGGACGTGGTGCAGCCGGACAGCACCAAGGCTACGGCACAGAGCAGTGCCGCCGCGGCGCCGGCAACGCGCCCCGTGGCGGAAGCTCCGCCGCGGGACTGCGGTCGGGCGCGCACGTTCAATGCACCGCCCCCTGGCGGCGGATCACTCGACGCGTGCGATCCTGCACCTGCCCGGCCAGTTGCCCGCAGGCCGCATCGATGTCATCGCCGCGGGTCTTGCGGGTGGTGGCGATCAGACCGGCAGAATGAAGCACTTCGGCGAAGCGCCGCACTGCATCCGGCGGCGACCGGCGGAAGCCGGACTGCGGAAACGGATTGAACGGGATCAGGTTGATCTTGCAGGGTACCGACGACACCGTGCGGACCAGTTCCCGGGCCTGCTCCACCGAATCGTTCACGCCGTCGAGCATCACGTACTCGAACATGATGAATTCGCGCGGCGCGTAGTCGAGATAGCGCACGCACGCGGCGAGCAGTTCGCGGATCGGAAAGCGCTTGTTGATCGGCACCAGTCGATCGCGCAGCGCGTCGTTGGGCGCATGCAGCGATACGGCCAGGGCCACCGGGCACTCGCGAGCGAGCCGGTCGATCTCCGGCACCACCCCGGAGGTGGACAGCGTGACGCGGCGGCGCGACAGGCCGTACGCGTGGTCGTCGAGCATGATGCGTAGCGCGGTGACCACGTTGCGGAAGTTGGTCAGCGGCTCGCCCATGCCCATCATCACGACGTTGCTGATGATGCGCTCGGGGTTCTCCTTGGCCAGCGCAGCCGCAGCACGGCGTTCCGGCGCGCCCAGTTCGCGGTTGGCCATCCACAACTGGCCGATGATCTCGGCCACGCTGAGGTTGCGGTTGAATCCCTGCGCGCCCGTGGAGCAGAACGCACACTCGAGCGCACAGCCGACCTGGCTCGACACGCAGAGCGTGCCCCGGTTCACCTCCGGTATGAACACAGTCTCGATCGCGTTGCCGCTGCCCGAGGCCAGCAGCCACTTGCGAGTGCCATCACCCGCAGTCGTGTCGGACAGGATCGGCAGTGATGCAACCTCGGCCGTGTCGGCGAGCTTGGCCCGGAACGACTTGGCGAGGTCGGTCATCCGGTCGAAGTCGCTCTCGCCGGCCTGGTGGATCCAGCGCATCAGCTGGGCAGCGCGGAACGCGCGCTCGCCCATCGTGGCGCTGTGCGCGACCAGTCCCTGCAGATCGAAATCGAGCAGGTTGACCTTCATCAGCGCGGGTGAATCTCCAGGCCGGGGAAGAAGAACGCCACTTCGATCGCGGCATTCTCGGCGCTGTCGGAACCGTGCACCGCGTTGGCGTCGATGCTGTCGGCGAAGTCGGCCCGGATCGTGCCCTTGTCGGCTTTCTTCGGATCGGTCGCGCCCATCAGTTCGCGGTTCATGGCGATCGCGCCCTCGCCCTGCAGCACCTGCACCATCACCGGGCCCGAAGTCATGAACTTCACCAGGTCGCCGAAGAACGGACGCGCGCGATGGACGTCGTAGAACGCACCGGCCTGGGCTTCGGACAGTTGGGTCATGCGCGCGGCCACCACGCGCAGGCCGGCCTTCTCGAAGCGGGAATAGATCTCTCCGATCACGTTCTTGGCGACTGCGTCGGGCTTGATGATCGAGAGGGTACGTTCGACTGCCATTTGAATCTCCTGGGTTCGGGTTCTTTCCGTGCCGCAAACGATGATCATCGCGGCATCACATTGCAACATCGCGATGCCGACATGACGCGGACGCGGACACGCGACCCGTCTCGAGGAGCCGGGCCGGTCGACGCTTCAGATCAACTGCGTCGCCGCGCGCGGTCGGAATCGGCGACAGCCGCAGTCGGCACAGCGATTGACAAGGCATCGAAGAGTAGCAGAACGGTTATCCGCAATAAACCCTAAGAGTCCGTTTTTCTTACCTTTTTTGATCCACGGCACGATCCGTGCAAGGTCGCTTCACTTACAGCCGGGCCAGCCATCGGTGATACGATCCCGACGGGCAGCAGGTGCCTGCCACGTCGTGCCGACACGGGCGCCCGCCGCCTCCGAAATCCACCCTAGAGCCTGATTGTCCTCCCGCTGTCCGATCCGCCGTCGAAGGAGATGATCCATGGCGTCCGCACCGCCCAGCAGTCTGGCTGCGTCCGATGACGCGGCGCAGATCCGGCGCCGGGCCCTGAGGCGACTGGTGGTGGCGATGGCCATGCTCGTCGCCGCGTTCGGGACGCTGCTGACCTATGGGCGGTTCACGTCGCCCCCCACTGTGACATCCAGCGCGAAACCGGCGCCCATCGCCACCGCACCGGCCCCGGCGCCGACTGGACCGCCTGCGGCGCCGGAGAACATCCAGACGGCGAAGATCGAGGCGCCGATTGGCCACCGGATGCAGGTAGGGGCGTTCACCTCGATTCAGAATGCCGAGGCCCTGCAGCGCAAGCTCGCCGAGGCGGGGGTGCCGACTTCGACCGAGACGCGGGTGCTGATCGGACCGTTCCACGACCGCGCCGAAGCCGACCGGTCGATGGAGGCAGTCATGCAGCTCGGCCTCGGCGCGGTGGTGATTCCGGCGCGCCCGTGACGGCCGCGTGCCGGCCGGCTCACTGCCGGCGGCCGGTCCGGCCTTCCCGGCTCA
>CANHBC010000108.1 GCA_947458835.1 Betaproteobacteria bacterium
CCGCCGCGTCGCCGGCGGGCCGGCGGGACACCGACCAGCCCGGCAGCCGTACCGAGCGCGCTGGCCGGCGCGACACCGACAAGCTGGTCGTGAAGGACAACACCATCCGCATCGACACCGCACGCCTCGACCAGGTGCTGAACCTGTCCGGCGAGATCGGACTCACCAAGAACCGGCTCACCTGCCTGCGCACCGAGATCATGCAGGGCAAGACCTCGATCGACATGTTCCGCGCCCTCGACGAGGCGGTCAGCCAGCTCGACCTGCTGGTCGGCGACCTGCAGAACGCGGTGATGAAGACGCGCATGCAGCCAGTCGGCCGCCTGTTCCAGAAGTACCCGCGCATGGCGCGCGACCTCGCACGCCAGCTGGGCAAGGCCCTGGACCTGGAGCTCTCCGGAGAGGAGACCGAACTCGACAAGACGATGGTCGAGGAGCTGAACGACCCGCTGGTGCACCTGGTACGCAACGCCGCCGACCATGGCATCGAGTCGCCCGATGAGCGGCGAATGGCGGGCAAGCCGGAGAAGGGCACGGTGCGCCTGTCCGCGCGCCAGGCCGGCGACCATATCGTGATCGAGATCAGCGACGACGGACGCGGCATGCGACCCGACATCCTGCGCCGCAAGGCAGTCGAGAAGGGCTTGCTGGACCTCGAGGCCGCCAGCGCGCTCGACGATCGCCAGGCGCTGCACCTGATCTTCATGCCGGGCTTCTCGACGAAGGAAGAGGTGTCGAGCGTGTCCGGCCGCGGCGTCGGCATGGATGTCGTCAAGAGCAACATCCAGAAGCTCAACGGCCGGATCGAGATCAACTCGGAGCCGGGCAATGGCACGCGCATCTCGATCTCGCTGCCGCTGACCCTGGCGATCCTTCCGGTGCTGGTCGTGCGCGTCGGTGACCAGCCGTTCGCGGTGCCGCTCTCCATGGTGCGCGAAATCATCCCGATCCGGGCAAACGAGGTGCAGGCGGTGTCCGGTCGCGCGACCATGGTGGTCCGCGACGAGGTGCTGCCGGTGCGCACGCTATCGGGCCTGATCGGCTGGCCGCAGCCGGCCCAGCCGCGCTACGGCGTGCTGCTGCAGGCCGCCCTGTCCTCGCTGGTGCTGGCCGTGGACGGTTTCATCGGTCGCGACGACGTGGTGATCAAGCCGCTCGACCAGATCAAGCCGGTCGGCGTCGCCGGCGCCACCCTCGCCGGCGACGGCTCGGTGGTGCTGGTGCTGGACATGGAGGCCCTGCTCGCGCAAGCCGGCCACGACGACCCGGCGACACTGTTCGCACACGCTGCCTGACGCCCACCGGGTCCGGCGGGTGTCCGGGGGGTGCGTGGTAACATCCGGCGCTTCCGTGGCAGTGCCACGCAACGGATGCCCTCGATGTCCGGCCTAGCCACCCTGCCCCAGCCCCCGCATCCTGGCATCCTGCGGTTGAAGGATGTGTGGCTGATCTCCGCCGGCCATGCGATGACGCACTGGTACACGGCCACCTTCTACCTGCTGCTGCCGCTGATCGGCACCGAGCTCGGCCTGTCGTACGTGCAGATCGGCTTCATCATGACCGTCCAGCACACGATCGGCGCCGCGTCGAACCTGCCGGCGGGGATGTTCGTGGACCGCTACGGCAACCGTCCGCTGATGATGGCCGCAGCCCTGTTCTGGGTCGGCTTCCCCTACCTGCTGATGGGCTTCACCAGCACGTACTGGGTGCTGCTCGCGTGCGTGACGCTGGTGTCGGTCGGCAACAACATCTGGCACCCGACTGCGATCTCGACGCTGGCCGACCGCTACCCGGACCGCAAGGGCGTCATCCTGTCCGTGCACGGCATGGGCGGCAACGTCGGCGAGGCGCTCGCACCACTGGTGGTCGGGGCGCTGCTGGCCGCCTTCACCTGGCGCGAGGTGGTCGTCGCCAACGTGGTGCCGGGCATCTTCGGGTCGCTGCTGATCCTCGCGATGCTCGGTGCGCTGCCGACCCTGCGCGGGCGGGCGGTGCCGGCTGCCGGCGAAGGGCCGCGCAAGCCCCCGCCGCCGGCACCGGACTGGTCGGCCCAGCTCGCGCAGTCGGGCGCGCTGCTGCGCAACCGGGCCATGGTGCTCATCTGCACCAGCGCGGCCTTTCGCACGATGACCCAGACCGGCCTGCTGGTGTTCCTGCCGCTCTACCTGACGCACGACCTCGGCTACTCGATCTTTGCCACCGGCGTATGCCTGTTCGTGCTGCAGGCCGCCGGATTCGCCGCCTCGCCGATCGCCGGCCACCTCTCCGATCGCATGGGGCGGTCGCGCATCGTCGCCGGGTCGATGATGATGAGCGCGCTGGTGATCGTCGTGATGCTGATGGCGCCCGGCACGCCGCTGTTCGTCGCCTGCACCGCCTTGCTGGGTTTCTTCCTGTACGCGGTGCGCGCGGTGCTGCAGGCATGGATGCTCGACACGACTCCGGCGTCGGCCGCCGGCAGCGCCGTGGGCATCCTGTTCAGCACGCAGGCCATCGGCGCAGCGATCGCACCGCTGCTCGCAGGCTGGGTCGCCGACACCTGGGGCCTGCTTGCCGTGTTCTATTTCCTCGCCGGCACGATCGTGCTGGCCAACTTCTTCGTGTTCCTGATGCCGCGCGACCTGTTCGTGCGGCGCACGGGCACGACCGCGTGAAAAAGGAGAGCAACACCGATGAGCACCACTGAAGCCACCGTCACCGGCCAGGAACACTGGGCCCGCAAGGGCGACATCAAGCTGTACCTGTGGGAGAAGCGCGCCGTCCCGGGCACCGGGAACAACGGCACCATCCTGTGGGTCCACGGCTCCTCCATGGCATCGACCCCGACGTTCGACCTCACCGTCCCCGGCCGGCCCGATTCCTCGGTGATGGACTGGTTCGCCAAGCGCGGCTTCGACAACTGGTGCGTCGACATGGAGGGCTACGGCCGTTCCGACAAGTCGCGCGACATCTACTTCGATATCGCCAACGGCGCCGACGACGTGAAGGCCGCCAGCGACTACATCATGCAGCTGCGCGGCACGAGGCAGTTCATGGTGTACGGCATCTCCTCGGGTGCACTGCGCGCGGCGATGTTCGCCGAGCGCAACCCGGAGCGGGTGTCGCGCCTGGCGCTCGATGCCTTCGTCTGGACCGGGGAAGGCGCCCCGACGCTTGCCGAGCGCAAGAAGAAGCTGCCTGACTTCATCGCGATCAAGAAGCGCCCGATCGACCGTGCCTTCGTGCACTCGATCTTCAACCGCGACCATCCAGGCTGCGCCGACGAGGCGACCGTCGAGGCCTTCGCCGACGCGATCCTGGCGCTCGACCACGAGATGCCCACGGGCACCTACGTCGACATGTGCTCGCGCCTGCCGGTGGTCGATCCGGCGAAGATCGAGGCGGCCACGCTGCTGATGCGCGGGGAGTTCGACGGCATCGCGGCGCTCGACGACCTGATCGAGTTCTTCAGGCACCTGCCGAACCCGGACAAGCAGTTCTCCATGATGGCCGGCATCTCGCATGCGAGCTTCCAGCAGAAGAACTACCTGATGTGCTACCACATCCTGCACAGCTTCTTCACCCAGCCGGAACCGCTGTACCGCGGCTGAGCCGGATGCCGGTGGCGCGGGACGCCGAGGCGTCACGCGCCACCGACCCGACCGCGAGGGGACGCGGCCGGGTCAGCGGGATCAGTCGATCTTCGCGCCGACTGCCTTCACCACCTGCGCCCACTTCACCATCTCGGCGTTGAACAGCTTGCCGAACGCCTCAGGCGTGCCACCTATCACGTCGTTGCCGCCATCGACCAGCGACTTGCGCACCGCCGGGTCCTTGAGCGCCTTTGCGACCTCGGCGTTCATCCGGTTGACCAGCTCGCGCGGCGTTGCGGCGGGTGCCAGCAAGCCGAGCCAGAGCGTCGCGTCGTAGCCAGGTAGCTGCTCGCCGATGGCCGGCACGTCCGGCAGCGAGGCATTGCGCCGGGCGGTGGTCACGCCGAGCGCGCGCAGCTTGCCGGAGCGGATGAACGGCAGCACGGCGCTCATGCCGGTGAATGACATCGACACCTCGCCGCCGAGCAGCGCGGCGATCGCTGGACCACTGCCCTTGAACGGCACGTGCTCCATGTCGGTCTTCGCGAGCGACTCGAACAGTTCGGCGAACAGGTGCTGTGAACTGCCGTTGCCCGAGGACGCGTAGAAGATCTGCCTGGGTCGCTTGCGCGCGACTTCGATCAGCTCCTTCACGCTCTTCGCCGGGAACGAGGGGTGCACCACCAGCACGTTCGGCGTGGACGCGAAGTGGATCACCGGCGTGAAATCCTTCACCGGGTCGTACGGCAGCTTGCCGTACAGCGCCGCGTTGATCACGTTGGTGTTGGACACCACCAGCCAGCTGTAGCCATCGGGCTGTGCCCGGGCGATGGCCTCCGAGCCGAGCGTGCCGCCCGCCCCGGGCCGGTTGTCGATCACGATCTGCTGGCCGAGCGTCTCGGACAGCTTCTGGCCGATCAGGCGCGCGGGGATGTCAGCGACCCCGCCAGCCGAGAACGGCACGACCCAGCGTATCGGCTTGGCGGGCCAGGCCTGCGCAAGCGCGGCTCCGGGCAGAGCCACGGACAGCGCGAGCAGCGCCGGGCCGGCGAACGGCCGTCGCCGGCCCGGTCGCGCGGGTGCCGGCGGCGCCGGCGGGGCCTGTCGAATCGGGTATTTCATGGAAATCTCCATCCGTGCGGCCGAGGACGGCCGCCTCCTTTGTCGCTTCATCGGTTCCGGAGCGCGCCTCGTGCACAGCCGGGGCGCCCCGGGCGCGGATGCTAACACCGCGTAACTGTCGCATCGTCAGGACTGCATCCGTTCGGTCGACATCGTGGACGCAGCCGTCCGACCCGCGCCGTGGCAGGCATCGCATCCATCGCGCCCGCCGGACGGCGACCGGCGCACAGACGATTCGCGCCGGCCACCCGTACGCTGCCCGTACCGGAAGCCCGTGCCGCCGTCGCGGAATCAGTAGCCCCGGTCGGGATCGACCACGTTGCGCAGCGTGCCCCCGGCACGCCACTGGCGCAGGTTGTCCACCACCAGCGCAGCGGCGGTCGGCAGGCTGGTCACGCTGGCGATGTGCGGCGTGACCAGGATGCGGGGGTGCGACCAGAACGGATGACCAGAGGGCAGCGGTTCGGTCTCGAACACGTCGAGCGTGGCCGAGGCGAGCTGGCCCGAGTCGAGCGCTGCGAGCAGGTCGGCCTCGACCACGTGGCCGCCGCGCGCGGCATTCACCAGGCAACTGCCGCGCGGCAGGCAGGAGAAGGTGGACGCGCCCAGGATGCCCCGCGTCTGCGCGGTCAGCGGCAGCAGGCAGACCAGGATCTGCGTGCCCGCGAGGAAGGCGGTCAGCCCGGCCTCCCCGGCGAAGGTCTCCAGCCCGGGCAGCGTGCGGATGCGACGCGACCAGCCGCGCACGCTGAAACCCAGGCCGAGCAGCGCTCCTGCCGCACGTGCGCCCAGTTCGCCCATGCCCATCACGCCGACCACGCGGTCGGCAGCGGCCGGGCGCACGCGCTTCTCCCAGCGCCCTGCCTGCTGCAGGCGCTGGTAATGGTCGAGCTCGCAATGGTGGCGCAGGACCGACGCCAGCACGTACTCGGTCATCAGCACCCCGAGGTTGGGGTCGACCATGCGCACCAGCGGCACCTGGCGCGGGAAGGCCGGATCAGCCAGCAGCCCGTCCACGCCAGCCCCCAGCGAGAACACCGCGCGCAGGTTCGGATAGCGCGCCAGGTCGCCAGGCTGGGGCTTCCAGGCGAACGCGACTTCGACCTCGGCGGCATCGCCCACCTCGGGCCAGACGCGTACCTCGAGCGAGGGCTCCAGCTCGAGGAACATCTCGCGCCACGCCTGGCCGTTCTCGGTGGGCGCATTGACCAGCAGGACCATCGTCGACTCCGGCAGCGAACGCGCGCGGCTGCGCGCACCGGCGGAGCGTACCGCAGGTCGATCAGGGCAGGTGCGGCTCGGCCAGGTAGTGCACCGACTGCATGTCGACGAGGCGGCTCACGCTGCGGTCGAACTCTCCGCTGCCCTTCTGCTCCTTGTAGACGTCGTCCAGCGGGACCCGCGCGAACAGCCGGTCGACCGGTACCTCGGCCGACAGGATCAGCTTCACCCGGCGGTCGTAGAACTCGTCGATCAGCCACACGAACCGGCGCGCCACGTCCCGCTCGGCTGCGGTGAGCTCAGGCACGCCCGAGAGGATGACCGTATGGAAGCGCCGTGCCAGCTCGATGTAGTCGGACTTGCCGCGCGGGCCATCGCAGAGTACGCGGAAGTCGAACCACGCGGTGCCGGTGGCGACGCGACGGGCGACGAACACGCGATCGTCGACCTCGATCCCGACCCCTGGCTCGCCCGCCTCGCCGGACAGCGCCCGGAACTCCACCGACAGGCGGTCCTGCGCGGCGGCATCATCGGGGCAGTGGTAGACGCCACCTGCATGCAGCGCACGCAGCCGGTAGTCGACCTCCGAGGCCACTTCGACCACCTCGAGATGCTGCTTGAGCAGTTCGATCGCCGGCAGGAAGCCGCTGCGTTGCAGGCCATTGCGATAGAGGTCGTCGGGCCGGGCATTGGAGGTGGTGACCAGCACGACGCCCTCCTCGACCAGCCCCTCGAGCAGATTGCGCATCAGCATCGCGTCGGTGATGTCGGTGACGTGGAACTCGTCCAGGCACAGCAGTCGGGCGTCGCGCGCGATGCGGCGCGCGACCTCTCGCATCGGATTGGCACGCCCCTGGAGTTCGCGCAGGCTGTGGTGGATCTCCTGCATGAACCGGTGAAAATGGATGCGTTTCTTGCGAGCCACGGGCGCAGCCGCGAAGAAAGCGTCCATCAGGAAGCTCTTGCCCCGACCGACGCCGCCCCACAGGTACAGCCCACGCACCGGACGCCGGCGCGACAGGCGGCCGAGCAGCGACCGCCCGGCACGCTCCGCCTCCGCGACGCCGTCGAGGACGCGCCCGAAGCACGGCAGCGTCCCCTCCTGGGCCAGGTCGAGCACGTAGCCGTGCCCGGCTGCGTGTGCACGCATCCAGACGGCGAGCGCAGCACCGTCCGCCGGCAGCGTGACCGCCGCCGCCGGTGCGCCTGTAGGCGGCCCGTTCAGAAGTGCAGCGCGCGCTTGTCGACCGCGAGAGCAGCCTCGTGCATGACCTCGGACAGCGTCGGGTGCGCGTGGACGATGCGCGCGAGGTCTTCCGAGCTGGCCGAGAACTCCATCGCGACCACTGCCTCGGAAATCAGCTCGGAGGCATGGGCCGCGATGATGTGCACGCCCAGGATGCGATCGGTCTTCGCGTCGGCGATCATCTTCACGAAACCGGTCGTGTCGCCCATGCCCATCGCGCGGCCGTTGGCCATGAAGGGGATCTGGCCGGTGCGGTAGGCCACGCCTTCGGCCTTGAGCTGCTGCTCGGTCTTGCCCACCCAGGCAATCTCGGGCGAGGTGTAGATCACCCACGGGACGGTGTCGAGGTTCACGTGCCCGGCCTGGCCGGCGATGATCTCGGCGACCATCACGCCCTCTTCCATCGCCTTGTGGGCGAGCATCGGACCACGGACGACGTCACCGACCGCGTAGACGTTCGGCAGCGTGGTCCGGCAGTGGCCGTCGACCTCGATGAAGCCGCGGGCGTCCAGCTTCAGCCCGACCGCGTCGGCTGCCAGGCCATCGGTGTTCGGGACGCGCCCGATCGACACGATGAGCTTGTCGCACTCGAGCGTGGTCGCCTTGCCGTCCTGCTCGTAGGCGATGGACACGCCGGACTTGCCCTGCTTGACCTCGCCGATACGGCAGCCGAGCTTGATGTCCAGGCCCTGCTTCGTGGTGAACACCTTCCAGGCTTCCTTCGAGACCGCCTCGTCGCAGGCGCCGAGGAAGGTCGGCAGGGCCTCGAGGATGGTCACCTCGGCGCCCAGGCGCTTCCACACCGAGCCAAGCTCCAGGCCGATCACGCCGGAACCGATGATGCCCAGCTTCTTAGGTACCGCCTTGAAGTCGAGCGCGCCGACGTTGTCGACGATGGTCTCGTTGTCCACCGGGACGCCCGGCAGCGGCCGCGAGCGCGAACCCGTAGCCACGATCACATGCTTCGCCTCGACCGCCTCGCCACCGATGTCGAGCTTCCAGCCCGCGCCACCGGCGGCGACGAATCGGCCATGCCCGGGCATGAAGGTGACCTTGTACTTGCGGAACAGCCCCTTGATGCCACCGGTGAACTGGTCGACGATCTTGTTCTTGCGACCCACCATCGTGGCGATGTCGATCTTTGCGTCCGACACCGTGATGCCGTGCTGGGCGAAGCCTTCATGCAGCAGGTGGTAGTTCTCGGAAGACTGCAGCAGCGCCTTGGACGGAATGCACCCGACGTTGAGGCAGGTGCCGCCCAGCCGGGGCTCGCCCTTCGGATCGGCATACGGGTTGGATTCGGCGCACGCGACCGACAGGCCGAGCTGGCCCGCGCGGATCGCTGCCACGTAACCGGCGGGACCGCCGCCGATCACCACCACATCGAATTGCTTGGTCATGGTCAGACGTCCAGGAGAAGGCGCGAAGGATCCTCGAGGGCATCCTTCATGGCGACCAGCGACAGCACCGCCTCGCGGCCGTCGATGATCCGGTGGTCGTACGACATCGCCAGATAGTTCATCGGGCGGATGACGATCTGCCCGTCCTCCACCACCGGGCGATCCTTGGTGGCATGCACGCCGAGGATGGCGCTCTGCGGCGGGTTGATGATCGGCGTCGACAGCATGGAGCCGAACACGCCGCCGTTGGAGATCGAGAACGTGCCGCCGGTGAGTTCCTCGAGCGTGAGCTTGCCGTCCTGGGCGCGCTTGCCCATCTCGGTGATCTCCTTCTCGATGTCGGCCATCGACTTGCGGTCAGCATCGCGCACGATCGGCACTACCAGCCCGCGCGGGCTGGAGACCGCCACGCCGATGTCGTAGTAGCCGTGGTAGACGATGTCCGGACCGTCGATCGAGGCGTTCACCGCCGGGAACTTCTTGAGCGCGTAGACGGCGGCCTTGACGAAGAAGGACATGAAGCCCAGGCGCACGCCGTGTTCCTTCTCGAACCGGTCGCGATACTTCGCGCGCAGGTCCATCACCGGCTGCATGTTCACTTCGTTGAAGGTCGTGAGGATGGCAGCGTTGGCCTGCGAGGCGAGCAGACGCTCGGCCACGCGCTGGCGCAGCCGCGACATCGGCACTCGCTGCTCCGGCCGGTTGCCGAGGATGGCGCCGACGTTGACCGGGGCCTCGACCTTCGGCAGCGCTGTCCGTGCGGCCGGCTCGGCGGGAGCGGCCGTGCGTGCCTGAACCGCGCCCAGCACGTCCTCCTTGGTGACGCGACCGCCCCGGCCGGAGCCCGACAGCGCATCGGTGGCCACGTTCTGCTCGGCCGCGATCTTCTGTGCCGCGGGCATCACCGCGACCGGTGCGGGAGCCGCTGCCGCTGCGGGCGCGGGAGCGGTCGCAGCCGCGGGCGCCGCGGAGGCCGGGGCGGCCGAAGCGGTCGCCTCGGTGTCGATGGTCGCGATCACCTCCTGGCTGACCACCGTCCCACCGTCGCCCTTGACGACGCTCACCAGTACGCCGGAGGCCGGCGCCGGCAGTTCGAGCACGACCTTGTCCGTCTCGATGTCGATCAGGTTCTCGTCGCGCTTGACGAACTCGCCCTGCTTCTTGTGCCACGAGAGCAGCGTCGCCTCGGCGACGGACTCGGACAGCGTCGGTACCTTCACTTCCACCAGCATGATCGGTTCACCTTGTAATCGTGTTGCGTCCGCGCGGCCCGGCCCCCCCGGGCGTGCGCGACCGGAGTTTCCCCGGATCTATTCCTTCGTCTCGCCGCCGCCGAGCGTGATCGCCGCGGTGACCAGTTCCTTCTGTTGCAGGGCGTGCAGTTTCTTGTAGCCGACCGCCGGGGTCGCCGATGATACCCGGCCTGCGTAGAACAGCTTCTGCCCCTTGCGCATCGGACGCCGCAGGTAGTGCTGCACCCAGTACCAGGCGCCCTGGTTACGCGGCTCCTCCTGGCACCAGACGATCTCCTTCGCCGCCGGATAGAGGTCGATCTGCTCTTTGAACTCGTCGTGCGGGAACGGATAGAGCTGCGAGATGCGCACCAGCGCGACGTCGTTCACGCCCGCCTCGCGGCGCGCCGCGCGCAGGTCGAAGAACACCTTGCCGCTGCAGAACACCACCCGCTTCGCCGTGGCCGGGTCGACATCGGCGTCCCACTCGCCGTTGACCGGCCGGAACTTGTCGAGTGCGAACTCCTCGAGTTGCGACACCGACTCCTTGTGGCGAAGGATGCTCTTGGGCGTGAAGATGATCAGCGGCTTGCGGTACGGCCTGATCATCTGACGACGAAGCAGGTAGAACATCTGCACCGGCGTGGTCGGGTAGCACACCTGCATGTTGTAGTCGGCGCACAGCTGGAGGAAACGCTCGATCCGGCCGGACGAATGCTCCGGCCCGGCGCCCTCGTAGCCGTGCGGAAGCATCATCACCAGACCGGACATGCGGCCCCACTTCACTTCGCCGGAGGCGATGAACTGGTCGATCACGACCTGGGCACCGTTGACGAAGTCGCCGTACTGGGCCTCCCAGATCACCAGCTCGTTCGGCTCAGTCGACGAATAGCCGTACTCGAAGCCGAGCACCGCCTCCTCGGACAGCAGGGAGTCGATGACGGTGAAATCGGGCTGCCCGGGGAACAGATTCTGCAGCGGGATGTGGGTGCCTGAATCCCAGCGCTCACGGTTCTGGTCATGCAGCACCGCGTGGCGGTGGAAGAACGTGCCGCGGCCGGCGTCCTGTCCGGACATGCGGATCGCGAAGCCGTCCTTGAGCAGCGTGGCATAGGCGAGCGTCTCGGCCATCCCCCAGTCGAGCGGGATGCTGCCCTCGGCCATCAGCCGCCGGTCTTCCATGATCTTCTGCACGCGCGGGTGCAGCTTGAAGTCGTCGGGCACCTTAGACACCAGGCGGCCGAGTTCCTTGAGGGTCTCGAGCGGCACCTGCGTGTTGTCGTTCTCGTTCCACTTCGTGCCCTTGAACTGCTCCCAGTTCGGCGTGTACGGGGGCTTGAAGTTCGACAGCACCGTCTTGTTCGTGTGGTAGCCGCCGTCCATCGCCGTGCGGTAGGTGCTGATCAGTTCGCTGGCTTCGCCATCGGTCACCACGCCCTCGGCTGCGAGCCGGTCCGCGTACAGCTTGCGTGCGCTCGACTTCTTGCCGATCACCTTGTACATCAGCGGCTGGGTGACCATCGGCTCGTCCTGCTCGTTGTGGCCGGGCCGGCGATAGCAGACCATGTCGACCACGACGTCCTTGCGGAACTCGATCCTGAAATCCAGCGCCGCCTCGACCACCAGGGCGACGGCCTCGGGGTCGTCGGCGTTCACGTGGAAGATCGGCGCCTCGATCATCTTCGACACGTCGCTGCAATACAGCGACGAGCGCGAGTCGCGCGGGTCGGAGATCGTGAAGCCGATCTGGTTGTTGATGATCAGGTGCATCGTGCCGCCGGTGCCGAAGCCTCGCGTCTGCGACAGGTTCAGCGTCTCCATCACCACGCCCTGCCCCGCGTACGAGGCATCGCCATGGATCAGGATCGGCATCACCTCGCGACCGAGCGCATCGCCGCGCCGGTGCTGGCGCGCTCGGACCGAACCGGTGACCACCGGATTGACGATCTCGAGGTGCGACGGGTTGAAAGCGAGCGCCAGGTGCATCGGGCCGCCCGGCGTCGTGATGTCGCTGGAGAAGCCGTCGTGGTAGATGACGTCGCCGTAGAGGATCGCCTCGTCCATCTTGCCTTCGAACTCGGCGAACAGGTCCTTGGGCATCTTGCCCAGCGTGTTCACCAGCACGTTGAGGCGGCCGCGGTGGGCCATGCCGATCACCGACTCCTTGACACCCTTCGCGCCGGCGCGCTGCAACAGGATGTCGAGCATCGGAATCAGCGTCTCGCCGCCTTCGAGCGAGAAGCGGGTCTGGCCGACGTACTTGGTGTGCAGGTACTTCTCGAGCGTCTCGGCGGCGGTGAGCCGCTCGAGGATGTTCTTCTTGAACGTGGCGTCGTAGGAAGGCTTCGAGTGGATGCTCTCGAAGCGCTGCTGGATCCACTTCTTCTGCGCCGGATCCGAGATGTACATGTACTCGAAGCCGATCGACCCGCAATAGGTCTCGCGCAGGTGGGTGAGTATCTGGCGCAGCGTCGCGCGCTGGGGGCCGACCAGGGAGCCGGTGTTGAACTCCGTCTCCATGTCGGCGTCGGACAGCCCGTAGAACGACGGGTCGAGTTCCTGGATGTACGGCTTCTCCTGGCGCTTGAGCGGATCGATCTCCGCATGCCGGACGCCGAGGAAGCGGTAGGCGCCGATCAGCTGCAGCACCGCGACCTGCCTGAGTGCCGCCTCGGGGCTGATGGCGGTCGCCGCAGCCGTCTGGTAGGGGCTGCGCCGGGCCATCTCGGCGAACTTCGCACGCACCTGCTCGTGCGACACGTCCGGCCCGTTGCCGGTACGCTGGAGCGCGTCGAAGTACTGCCGCCAGGTGCCATCCACCGACGCGGGGTCGGCCAGGTAGGCATCGTAGAGCTCCTCGATGAACGGCGCGTTGGAGCCGAACAGGTAGGAGTTGCCGAACATCTCTTGCATCATCAGGAATCGTCCCGTCGTGTCAGGGCTGGGCTCAGGGGCGCACGGCGAGCGGCTTGAGCGTGCGCTCCACCTCGCCGAGGAACAGTTGCCGCGGACGGCCGATCTTCTGGTCCGGGTCCTCGATCATCTCGTTCCACTGTGCGATCCAGCCGATCGTGCGCGAGAGCGCGAACAGCGCGGTGAACATCGAGACCGGGATGCCGAGCGCCTTGTAGACGATGCCCGAGTAGAAGTCGACGTTCGGGAAAAGCTTGCGCTTGATGAAGTAGTCGTCTTCGAGGGCGACCTTCTCCAGGGCCATCGCCAGCTTGAACATCTTGTTGTCCTCGAGGCCCAGTTCCGCCAGGACGTCGTGGCAGGCACCCTGGATCAGGCGCGCGCGCGGGTCATAATTCTTGTAGACGCGGTGGCCGAAGCCCATCAGCTTCGACGCCTCGGCCGGGTCCTTGGCACGCTGGATGAACTTGTCGATGTTCGACACGTCGCCGATCTCGTCGAGCATCTTCAGCACCGCCTCGTTCGCACCGCCATGCGCCGGGCCCCAGAGGCTGGCGATGCCGGCCGCGATGCACGCGAACGGGTTCGCGCCGGAGGAGCCGGCCAGTCGAACGGTGGAGGTCGACGCGTTCTGCTCGTGGTCGACGTGCAGGATCAGGATCTTCTCGAGCGCGCGCACCAGCACCGGGTTGGGCTTGTAGTCCTCGCACGGCACGCCGAACATCATGCGCATGAAGTTCTCGACGTAGCCGAGATCGTTGCGCGGGTACATGAACGGCTGGCCCACGTTGTACTTGTAGGTCATCGCGACGATCGTGGGCATCTTGGCGATCAGCCGGAACTCGGAAATCATCCGGCTCTTCGGGTCGTTGATGTCGATCGAGTCGTGGTAGAACGCGGCCATGCCGCCGACCACGCCGCACAGCACCGCCATCGGATGCGCGTCGCGGCGGAAGCCCTGGAAGAAGCGTGCCATCTGCTCGTGCACCATGGTGTGCATGGTGACGGTGCTGTCGAACTCCTGCTTCTGCTTCGCGTTGGGCAGTTCGCCCTTCATGATCAGGTAGGCCACCTCGAGCAGGTCGCAGTTCTCGACCAGCTGCTCGATCGGGTACCCGCGATGGCGCAGCACGCCCTCGTCGCCGTCGATGTAGGTAATGCTCGACTTGCACGAGGCGGTCGACATGAAGCCCGGATCGTAGGTGAAGGCGCCGGTCTTGGCGTACAGGGAACGCACATCGATCACGTCCGGACCGATCGTACCGCCGTAGATCGGGAACTCGACCGACGGACGTCCGTCGCTGAACGAGAGGGTTGCGTTGGCTTTGCTGTCCATCAGGTTCTCCATTGCGAAATCGCGCGTTGCCCCGGCGCCACGGGCGGCATCCGGCAGGCGCGAATACAAAAACGCGCGGTCAAGCCGCGCGCAACATTTCCAGGACCGGGGCGACCCGTTTGTCGGCGGGCTGCAGCCGACCGATGATCATGTCCCACAGGTCCTGGTCGGGGTAGTCGAGCAGCTCCTTCAACAGCTCGACCTCCGCCGCCTTCATCGAAGCATAGCGGTTGTCCATGAAGCGCTGCAGCACAAGGTCGAGCTCCAGCAGTCCCCGGCGGCAGTGCCAGCGTAACCGATTTTCCTGAATGCGGTCGACCTCGGTGCGGACCTCGGTCATACCATCCTCCGGACCATCAGCTGCTTGATCTTGCCGATCGCGCGCGTCGGGTTGAGACCCTTCGGACACACATCGACGCAGTTCATGATCGTGTGGCAGCGGAACAGCCGGTACGGATCTTCGAGGTTGTCCAGCCGCTCCGACGTCGCCTCGTCACGGGTATCGGCGAGGAAGCGGTAGGCCTGCAGCAGGCCCGCCGGACCGACGAACTTGTCGGGATTCCACCAGAACGACGGGCACGAGGTCG
>CANHBC010000109.1 GCA_947458835.1 Betaproteobacteria bacterium
CGGCATGCCCGTAGCGGGGACCACGTCTTCCAGACCGGCGCGCAGGTGCCCGCCCATGCGCACCGCCAGCGCGGCGACCGGCGCGGCATGGGCGCCGCCCTTCGCGCACCACCACATCGCGCCCGCCGGCGCGGCAGCGCGGAACGATTGCAGGCGGGCCGTCGCCTCGTCGAGCGAGTCGGGCTCGCCGAGGATGAAGCCCAGGCACAGCGGGTCGGCGAACACGCCCTCGCGCTGCATCGTGCCCACCGCCTCGAACATTGCGGCGCTCGAGCCGTCGACGCTGGGCACTACGCCCTTCCCTCGCATCGCCGCGGCCATGCGGTAGACCTCCTCGGGCTGCGCCGCGACGTTGCGCATCGGCAGCGAAGCCATCTCGGGCTCGAGCACCAGCGGCTGCAGCGCCTCGTCGACGGTGAAGCCCTTGGCACCGATCGACAACTGGATCACCACGTCGGTGCGCTCGCGGATGCGTTCGATGATCTCGCGGTATACCTCGGGCGACTGGGTGGAGCGGCCGTCGGGCCCGCGCGCATGCAGGTGTGCGACCGATGCCCCGGCCGCCACGCAGGCCGCGACATCCTCCGCGATCTCGCGCGGCGACAGCGGGATCATCGGATGGTCGGCCTTCTGGTAGCGTGAACCGGTGGGCGCGACCATCACGATGGTCCTGCGATCCGGCGTTGCCTGTCCCGTGCCCTGCGTCTGCGCCATCCACTCCTCCGTGCGTCATCCATGGCCCGCAGCCACGTTTGTTAAGATTGTACGCGTGGTCGCGGAGTCGGCCGGAGGAGCAACCCATGGAACAGACAACACGCCGCATGCGCCGGCTGGGCGCGGGCATCGCCCTGGCAGCGCTGCCACTGTCCGCAGCCTCGCAGGCGTGGCCGGTGAAGCCGCTGCGCATCGTGGTGCCGTTCGCACCCGGCGGGTCCACCGACATCGTCGCGCGTGCCCTGGGCGCACGCGCTGCGGAAGGCCTCGGCCAGGCCGTGGTGATCGAGAACCGCGCCGGCGCCGGCGGCAACATCGGCGCCGAGGTCGCGGCGCGCGCGGCCCCCGACGGCTACACGCTGTTCATGGGCCACGTCGGCACGCTGGCGATCAACCCGGCGCTGTATCGCAAGCTGCCCTACGACCCGATCCGCGACTTCGCGCCGATCACGCTCGCCATCGCGAGCCCGCTGCTGCTGGTGGTGCATCCGTCGCTGCCGGCCAGGGGCCTGAAGGACGTGCTCGCGCTCGCACGGTCCCGGCCAGGGCAGCTCGCCTATTCGTCGGCCGGCAGCGGCAGCGCCTCCCACCTGGGCGGCGCACTGCTCGAGAGCCTCGGCAAGGTCGACATCCTGCACGTGCCCTACAAGGGCACCGGCCCGGCCACGATGGGCGTGGTCGGCGGCGAAGTGTCGATGATGTTCAGCGGCCAGGGCACGTCCTGGCCGCTGATCAACGCGGGCAAGCTCAGGGCGGTGGCCCACACCGGCAACCGGCCGATCCCGAACGCACCGAAGCTGTCGTCGATGGCCGAGACCCTGCCCGGCTACGAGGTGATCAACTGGCACGGCGTGCTGGCACCCGCAGGCACGTCCGCCGAGATCATCCGCCGCCTGCACGCCGAGTTCGTGAAGGCGCTGGGCTCGAGCGAAGTGCGTGCGCGGCTGACCGAGGACGGCTTCCAGGTGGTGGGCAACACGCCCGAGGAATTCGCCCGCTTCATCGCGGCCGAGAAGGACAAGTGGGCGAAGGTCATCGCCGCCGCGCGGATCCCCCAGGAATGAGCGGGGCCGGATCGCCGGACGCCGACCACTGCGCGGAGGCCTCCCGGTGGGCATGACCGCGGTCGAGAAGGCACTCGCCCGCGCGAGCGGTGCTCAGCAGGTCCAGCCCTGGGACGTCGTGTACCCGGAACCCGCGCTGGTGTTCGTGCACGACGGGCACGTAGAGGGCGCACGCCGCGAACTGGACGCGCTGGGCATCGATTGCATCACCCGCCCTGAACGGGTGGTGTTCGCCACCGACCACGAGGTGGTGTACCTCAGCCCGCGCGCCGCAGCGCGCGGCTCGGCCATCCGCAGGACCGCGCGCGACTGGAACGTCGGCCACTTCTATGACGCCGGCCGTGGCGGCCATGGCCACCTGTTCCCGATGGAAGCCGGCCTGGTGACGCCGGGCATGTTCGTGTTCGCGAGCGACATGCACTGCTCGAACTTCGGCGCGATCGGTGCGGTACCGGTACGCGCGGGTCCCGAGGTGGTCAGCGTGCTCGCGATGGGTACGCTGTGGACCACCGTCCCGCCGTCGGTCAAGGTGGTGCTGTCCGGCCGCCTGCAGCCGGGCGTGTCCTGCCGCGACGTCGGCTTCCGGATGACGCAGGCCCTGCTGCAGTCGGCCCCGACGATCGACATCGACTACCGCTACCTCGAACTCGCGGGCGATGCGCTGGACGCACTCGACCTGCACGAGCGCATCGCCCTCTGCAACACGCCGACCGAGGCGGGCGTGGCCGGCGTGTTCGTGCCCCCGTCAGCACGGGTGCTCGATTGGTGCCGCCAGCGCGCGCGGCAGCCGTTCGAACCGGTGTCCAGCGACCCGGACGCCACCTATGAGGCGACCTTCACCTTCGACCTCTCCGGGCTCGGTCCGCAGGTCGCGCTGCCGGGCAGCCCGGCCAACGCGGCCGACCTGGCGCAGGTAGCCGGCACCCCGGTGCAGCATGCCTACCTCGGCTCCTGCGGCTCGGGGATGTACGAGGACTTCGCGATCGCCGCGCGCCTGCTGCGGGGTCGGCGCATCGCCGCCGGCACCCGGCTGTTCGTGGTGCCCGGCACGGTCGAATGCGCGCAGCGCATGGCCGAGGCGGGGCTGACCGAGGTGTTCATGGATGCCGGGGCCGTAGTCCTGCCCGCCGGCTGCGGACCCTGCGCGGGCGGCAACATGGGGCTGATGGATTCCGGCGAGGCATCGATATCCACGGCCGCCACCAACCATGCCGGCCGAATGGGCCCGAAGGACTCGAAGTGCTACCTCGGCAGCCCGGCGACGGTCGCCGCGTCGGCCATCGCCGGGCGCATCACCGACCCGCGCGAATTCCTGGAAGCGATCCGATGAGCGATCCCGCCTGGCACTACCGCGGCACCTGCCACCGGTTCGGAGACGATGTCGAGCACGACGCCCAGATGATCTCCTTCGACTTCGTGATCCGCCGGGTGATGGATCCCGAGGTGCTGATCCCGCACCTGTTCGAGACTACCCGGCCGGACTTCCATCGCCGTGCCCGGCCGGGCGACCTGGTGATCGCCGGGCGCAACTTCGGCAAGGGCAAGGCGCACATCCAGGCCTACGTGGCAATGAAGGCGATGGGCCTTGCGCTCGCCTGCGAGTCGATGCCGTACAACACCTACCGTGCGCTGATCGGCCTGGGCTTCACCTTCATGACCGGCTGCACCGGGATCGCCGCACTGGTCGAGGATGGCGACGAGGTCGAGATCGACTTCCGCACCGGCGCCTTTACCAACCACACCAGCGGCGTGTCGCGGTCGTTCAGGCCTTTGCCCGAGCGGGCACTGGAGATCATCCGCCAGGGGGGCACCCAGGGCGTGCTGCGCGCCTGGTGGGCCGCCCGGCAGGCGGCAGCGACAGGCCCTGCCTGAGCGCAGCGCGGGCGGGGCGCTGCGGCCGCGTGCTACGATCCTGCCCCCACGGGCCGTCGCGTTGCGAACGACCCTGATCCGCGAGCCGAACATGTCGAACGCCTCCCCTGCCTCACCCGATGCGCTGACCGCGCTGACCGCCGTATCGCCGCTCGATGGCCGCTACGCGCCCAAGCTGCGCGCGCTGCAGTCACACTTCTCCGAGTTCGCACTGATCCGCAACCGGGTGCTGGTCGAGGTCGAATGGCTGAAGGCAATCGCCGCGGAACCACACTTCACCGAGGTCGAGCCGTTCCCGCCGGAGGCGATCGCCGAGCTCGACGCTGCGGTCAGCGGCTTCTCGGTCGCCGATGCCAAGGCCGTCAAGGACATCGAGGCGCGCACCAACCACGACGTGAAGGCGGTCGAGTACTGGCTGTGCGAGCGCTTCGCCGGCAACCCCGCCATCGCGAAGGCAGCAGGCTTCATCCACTTCGCCTGCACGTCGGAAGACATCAACAACCTCTCGTACGCACTGATGGTGCGCGGTGCACGCGAAGAGGTCATGCTGCCGATGCTGAACAACCTTTGCTGCCGCCTGCGCGACCTCGCGCACGAGCACGCCGATCTGGCGATGCTCTCGCGTACGCACGGCCAGCCGGCCTCGCCGACCACGCTCGGCAAGGAGATGGCCAACTTCGCCTGGCGGCTGCGCACCGCGCGCGACCGCATCATCCACATCCGGGTGACCGGCAAGATCAACGGCGCGGTGGGCAACTACAACGCGCACCGGGTGGCCTATCCCGACTTCGACTGGGAGAAGTTCGCCCACGACTTCGTCGAGCGCCTGGGCCTCGAGCTGAACCCGTACACCACGCAGATCGAACCGCACGACGCCCTGTCGGAACTGCTCGACGCGTTCGCCCGCGCCAACACCATCCTGGTCGACCTGAACCGCGATATCTGGGGCTACATCTCGCTCGGCTACTTCACCCAGCGGGTGAAGGAAGGCGAAGTGGGCTCCTCGACCATGCCGCACAAGGTCAACCCGATCGACTTCGAGAACTCGGAAGGCAACCTCGGGATCGCCAACGCGATGCTGCGCCACCTGTCCGACAAGCTGCCGGTATCGCGCTGGCAGCGCGACCTCACCGACTCGACCGCACTGCGCAACCTGGGCGTCGCGTTCGGCCATTCGCTGCTCGCCTTCGACTCCTGCCTGCGCGGGCTGGGCAAGCTCGCCGCCAACCCGGCTGCGCTCGCCCGCGACCTGGACGACGCGTGGGAAGTGCTGGCCGAGCCGATCCAGACGGTGATGCGCCGGCACGGCCTGCCGGAACCCTACGAGCAGCTCAAGGCGCTCACCCGCGGCAAGGGCCACATGACCCAGGCCGACCTGCGCGGCTTCGTCGCAACGCTCGCGCTGCCCGATGACGCGAAGCAGCGCCTGCTCGAACTGACCCCCTCGACCTACATCGGCAAGGCCGCGGAACTCGCCCGCCTCGTCTAGCCCCGGGCCTTCGCGCGCCGCGCGCGCACCACCTCGATGATCGCCGGCAGGATCGACAGGAAGATGATCGCCAGGATCACCAGCGTCAGGTTGTCCTTGATCCAGGGCACGTTGCCGAACAGGTAGCCGGCGTAGCACAGCGACACGACCCACAGCACGGCGCCGCTGATGTTGTAGAGCGCGAAGCGCCCATACGGCATGTGCGCCACCCCGGCGATGAATGGCGCATAGGTGCGCACGATCGGGATGAAGCGGGCGATGATGATCGTCTTTCCGCCGTAGCGGTCGTAGAACGCACGGGTCTTACGCAGGTACTCGGGCTTGAACAGCCGCTCGCCCCACCACGGCTCGCCGCGGAACACCTTCGGACCGGCCCAGCGGCCGATGTGGTAGTTGACCGCATCGCCCAGCACCGCGGCGACGATCAGCAGCAGCACCAGCAGATGGACGTTCATGCCGCCTGCGGCCGCGATCGCGCCGGCGACGAACAGCAGCGAGTCCCCGGGCAGGAACGGCGTGACCACCAGCCCGGTCTCGCAGAACACGATCAGGAACAGCACGCCGTAGATCCACGCGCCGTAGTGCTCCACCACCCAGGCGAGGTAGTCGTCCAGGTGGAGCAGGACGTCGATGGCCTGCAGGCCGAGCGCGATCAGCCCGTCCATCGGGGCGCGATCAGACCTGTGCGTCCTGCTGCTTGCGCTCGGGCTTGATGAAGTCCTCGCGCGAGATGCCCAGCCACATGGTGACCGCACTGGCCACGAAGATCGACGAATAGATGCCGACCAGGATGCCGATGGCCAGGGCGAGCGAGAAGAAGTAGAGGATCTCGCCGCCGAAGAACAGCATCGCCAGCACCATCAGCATCGTCGAGCCGCCGGTCAGGATGGTGCGCGACAGCGTCGCGGTGATCGCGTCGTCCATGACCTCCGGGACGCTCGCCCGACGCATCTTGCGGAAGTTCTCGCGGATGCGGTCGAACACCACCACCGTGTCGTTCACCGAGTAGCCCAGGATGGCCAGCACCGCGGCGAGCGCGGTCAGGTCGAAGTTCCACTGGAAGATCGCGAACAGGCCGAAGATGATCAGCACGTCGTGCGCGGTGGCGGCGATCGCCCCGACGGCGAACTTCCACTCGAAGCGCACCGCCAGGTAGCCCATGATGCCCAGCGTGACCACGATCAGCGCGAGCAGGCCATCGTAGAGCAGTTCGTCGCCGACCTGAGGGCCGACGAACTCGACCCGCTTCATCTCGACCTTCGGCTCGCGCTCGCGCAGCGCCTTGAGCACCACCTCGGACAGCTGCGCGCTGGTCACCTCCGGCTTGATCGGGACGCGGATCAGGATCTCGCGCGCGTTGCCGAAGTTCTGCACGATCGCATCGGAGAGGTTCACCGTTGCGAGCTTCTCGCGCACCGTGTTCACCTCGATCGGCTCCGGATAGGTGACCTCGATCACCGTGCCACCGGTGAAGTCGATGCCGAGGTTGAGCCCGCGCAGCGCGAGGCCTGCGACGCAGATCAGGACGGCGATCGCCGACACCGCGAACCACGGTTTCGCGTTGCGCATGAACGGCAGTGCGCGAGTGACCTTGAATACTTCGAACATGGCGGTTCCTGGGGTCCGGGGCTGTCTAGACGGAGAGCTGCGCGACCTTGCGCTGCCGGCCGTAGGTGAGGTTGACCAGCGCACGCGAGACCAGCACCGCGCTGAACATGGTGGTGAGGATGCCGATGCACAGCGTCACCGCGAAGCCACGGATCGGCCCCGACCCGAGCCAGAACAGCGCGAAGCCGGCGATCAGCGTGGTGATGTTGGCATCCAGGATGGTGTCGAACGCCCGGTCGTAGCCAGCGTGGATCGCCGCCTGGGGCGTCGCCCCGTTGCGCAGCTCCTCGCGGATGCGTTCGTTGATCAGCACGTTGGCGTCGATCGCCATGCCGAGCGTGAGCGCGATGCCGGCGATGCCGGGCAGCGTCAGGGTGGCCTGCAGCAGCGACAGGATGGAGATCAGCAGCAGCATGTTGGCGAGCAGCGCCACCACCGAGATCACCCCGAAGACGCGGTAGTACACGCACATGAACAGCGACACCAGCAACAGCCCGACCAGCGTCGAGTTCACGCCCTTGGCAATGTTGTCTGCGCCCAGGCTCGGGCCGACGGTGCGCTCCTCGATGATCTCCATCGGCGCGGCCAGTGCACCGGCGCGCAGCAGCAGCGCCGTGTCGCGCGCCTCGGCAGTGGTCATCCGACCGCTGATCTGCACCCGGCCGCCGCCGATCTCGGTGCGGATCACCGGGGCGGTCACCACCTCGGCCTTGCCCTTTTCGATCAGCAGGATCGCCATGCGCTTGTTCACGTTCTCGCGCGTCACCTGCTGGAAGATCCGGGCGCCCTGGCCATCGAGCGTGATGTGCACTGCCGGCTCGCCGGTCTGGCCGTCGAAGCCGGGCTGCGCGTCGGTGATCCGCTCGCCGGTGAGCACCGGAGTGCGGCGCACCAGCAGCCCACCGCCGCTGCGCTCGGTGAAGTACTCGGTGCCAAACGGCGGGTTGCCCGCGGCCCCGGCCTGCAGGCTGGCGACGTCGCTCAGGTCCTCGGCCACCATGCGCACCTCGAGGGCGGCGGTGCGACCGAGCAGCTCCTTGGCCTTGGCCGTGTCCTGTACGCCGGGCAGCTGGACCACGATGCGGTCGGCGCCCTGCTGCTGGATGACCGGCTCGGCCACGCCCAGTTCATTCACCCGGTTGCGCAGCGTGCTGATGTTCTGCTGCAGCGCGAACTCCTGCGAACGCTTGAGCGCCTCCGGCCGCGCCGAGGCCACCAGCCGGAACTCACCGCCCTCCTCGACCTCGCGCAGCGACAGGTCGGGCGAGGCCTTGGTGATCACCACCGACGCCTTCTCGCGCGTGGCCGCGTCGCGGAAGCGCACGATCACGGTCATGCCCTCGCGCGTGACGCCTGCCGAGGCGATCTTCTGCTCGCGCAGCGTGGTGCGGATCTCGCTGACATAGCTCTCGACCTTCTTGTTGAGGGCCGCCTTCATGTCGATCTGCAGCAGGAAGTGCACGCCGCCGCGCAGGTCCAGTCCGAGGTACATCGGCAGCGCGCGGATGGCGGTCAGCCAGCCGGGCGAGTTCGATACCAGGTTCAGCGCGACGATGTAGCCGTCTCCGACCGCCTTCTCGACGACGTCCTTTGCACGCAGCTGGATGTCGGTGTCGGCGAAGCGCATGCGAAGGCTGCCGGCGTCGAGCACCGTGGCGGTGGGCGCGATGTTCGCGGCCGAAAGTGCCTCTGAGGCGCGCGTCTGCAACGCGGTGTCGGCCTTCAGCGTCGCGCGCACCGGCGACACCTGCAGCGCGGGCACCTCCCCGAAGAAATTCGGCAGCGTGTAGAGCGTCGAGAAGATCATCGCGGCCGCGATGATCATGTACTTCCACAACGGATAGCGGTTCATGCTGGTTCCTTGCCGCAGGCCACGGGTGCGGACGGATGCGTCCGAATGCTTGCGTTCAGGCCGCGCAGGCGCGGCGGTACCGCCGCCCGGTGCGGGCACCGCCGCCGCGACAGGCGCAGCGGCGGCGTGCGCTGCATCAGGCGTCGTGCGCCGCCTTGATCGTGCCCTTGGGCAGCACGGCCTGCACCGACGGCTTCTGCATCAGGATCTCGACGCCCGCTGCGAGTTCCACGGTCAGATAGTTGTCGCCGACCTTGGTGATCCGGCCGAGCTCACCGCCGCCGGTGACGATCTCGTCGCCCTTGGACAGCGCGGCCACCATCGAGCGGTGCTCCTTCGCACGCTTGAGCTGGGGCCGGATGAGCAGGAAGTACAGCACCACGAACATCAGGATGATCGGCATCAGACCCAGGATATCCATCTGGCCGGTACCGGCGGCGCCTTGCGCCCACGCGTTGCTGATCAGCACCCTTCACACTCCTCTTCTGGGATGGCGGCAGGACCTGCCGTCTCGTAAGCCTTTGATTTTATCACTGTTCGTCGACGCTCGACCGGTCACCGGCCGGATCTTCCGTCACGCCGGCCGCCTCGCTGCCCCATTCGAACCGGTCGAGGGTGCCCTCGGCGATCGCCGACCGCAAGCCGGCCATCAGCCGCTGGTAGGCGCGCAGGTTGTGCACCGTGTTCAGGTGCGCACCGAGGATCTCGTTCGCCCGCTGCAGGTGGTGCAGGTAGGCGCGCGAGAAATTGCGGCAGGTGTAGCAGTCGCAGGTCTCGTCGACCGGGCGAAGGTCGCGCCGGTACTTCGCGTTGCGCAGCTTGACCGTGCCGTGGCGGGTGAACAGCCAGCCGTTGCGCGCATTGCGCGTGGGCATCACGCAGTCGAACATGTCAACGCCGCGCCGCACCGCCTCGATGATGTCCGAAGGTGTGCCCACGCCCATCAGGTAACGCGGCCGGTCCGCGGGCAGGCGCGGGGCCACGTGGCGCAGGATGCGCACCATGTCCTCCTTCGGCTCACCGACCGACAGGCCGCCGATCGCGTAGCCGTCAAAACCCACGCGCACGAGCGCCTCGAGCGAGCGATCGCGCAGACCCTCGTACATGCCACCCTGCACGATGCCGAACAGGGCGTTGGTGTTGCCCAGCACGTCGCGGTGCTCGCGCGCGCAGCGCACGGCCCAGCGCAACGACATCTCCATCGACGCCGACGCCTGCGCCTCGGTAGCCGGATACGCGGTGCAGTCGTCGAAGCACATCACGATGTCCGAATCCAGCACCTGCTGGATCTGCATCGACACCTCGGGCGTGAGGAAGCACGGGTCGCCGTTGACCGGCGACTGGAACTTCACGCCCTCCTCGGTGATCTTGCGCATGTCGCCGAGACTGAACACCTGGAAGCCACCGGAATCGGTCAGGATCGGCCGGTCCCAGTGCATGAAGCGGTGCAGGCCGCCGTGGTCGCCGATCACCTCCAGGCCGGGCCTCAACCACAGGTGGAAGGTGTTCCCGAGCACGATCTGCGCCCCGATCTCGACCAGTTCGCGCGGCGCCATCGCCTTCACCGTGCCGTAGGTGCCCACCGGCATGAAGGCCGGGGTGTCGATCGCGCCGTGCGGCAGCCCGAGGCGCCCCAGCCGGGCCGCGCCGTCGGTGGCGTGTACTTCGAAGGTCAGGCCCATCGTCCGCCGATCCATCCGTTCATCAGGCACTCATTCAACCACGCGCAGCCGCTCGAAGGCGCAGCGCCAGTCGTCCTCCAGCGCCACCGGCCTGCCCGAGGCGCGCTCGCAGCGCACCTGCAGGAACCATCCCTGCGCGCGTGCCGCGTCTTCGTCGCCGACGAAAAGGCCGACCTCGAAGCGCGCGCTGGAGCGGCCCACGGTACCGATGCCTACGCCGGCGGTCACCACTTCCGGGAAACGGATCGGCTGCAGGTAGGTACAGTGGTTCTCGACCACCGCATCGAACCGGTCACCGCCGAAGTCGTAGCCGACCTCGCGCGCGAGCAGCAGCGAGATCGCGGTATCGAAGAAGGCCAGGTATACCGCATTGTTCACGTGCGCGTACTGGTCGTTGTCGGCAAAGCGCGTGGGGATGTCGACGAACCAGGGATAGCGGGCGCGGCGATGCGGCGCCGGGCGGCTCACGACGGCGCCCCGGGCGCGCGCGACAGCAGCATCGCATCGCCGTAGCTGAAGAACCGGTAGCGCTGCTCCACCGCATGCCGGTAGGCATGGCGGATCGGCTCGACGCCGGCGAAGGCCGACACCAGCATCAGCAGCGTCGACTTAGGCAGGTGGAAGTTGGTGACCATGCCGTCGACCACGCGAAAGCTGAAGCCGGGCGTGATGAACAGGTCGGTCTCGCCGCTGCAGGCCGACAACGCACCATCGGGCGCCCGCGCGGCCACCGTCTCGAGCGTGCGCACCACCGTGGTGCCCACCGCCACCACCCGTCCACCGGCCGACTTCGTCGCCGCGATCGCATCGACAGTGACCTGCGGCAGCGACCACGCCTCGTGGTGCATCACGTGCTTCGACAGGTCGTCGTCGCGCACCGGCTGGAAGGTGCCGGCGCCGATGTGCAGCGTGAGAAAGGCCCGCCGGACCCCGCGCGCTTCCAGCGCATCGAGCAGCGGCGCATCGAAATGCAGCCCGGCGGTCGAGGCCGCCACCGCCCCCGGCTCGCGCGCGAACACCGTCTGGTAGCGCGCCGCATCGAGCAGTTCCGGCCGGCGCTCGATGTACGGCGGCAGCGGCACCTCGCCCAGGCGCTCCAGCACGTCGAGCACCCGCACGCCGGGTGCGAACCCCAGCAGGAACAGCGCCCCCCGGCGCTCGACCATGGTCGCCGAGGCCGCGTCGGCGCCCTCGCCGAACGTGATCTCCATGCCTGGCTTTGGCGACTTGCTGGCACGCAGGTGCACCAGCGCCTGGCTGTCCGACAGCACGCGCTCGACCAGCACCTCGACCCGTCCCCCGGTGGACTTGGTGCCGAACAGCCGGGCCTTGATCACCCGCGTGTCGTTGAAGACCAGCAGGTCACCCGGCGCGAGCAGCGCCGGCAGCTCTGCGAACAGCCGGTCGTGGCAGGCACCGGGCCCCACGCACAGCAGCCGGCTGCCGGTCCGCTCGGCGGGAGGGACTTGGGCGATGAGTTCGGGCGGGAGTTCGTAATCGAAGTCTGAAAGTCGCATGGGCGCGGGTTTACCATAGACGGCGACGCGCGGGGTGCTGTCGAGGTTAAGGGCACGCAGCTACACCCTGACGACCTTCGTCGTGATCGACTGGCTGGGCTGCCGCACCCGTACCGAGGCCCTGCAGAGCCGGCCTGATCCCGACCAGCAGGCGTGCGATCGATCTCCGTTTGCTGCATGGGCCACGGCTCGGCGATAATCGGCGACTCCCTGCCGGGATGGCGGAACTGGTAGACGCACCGGACTCAAAATCCGGCGGTGGTGACATCGTGGGGGTTCGATTCCCCCTCCCGGCACACTCGCAGCTTGATCCTGTCGAGTGCGTGAATGCCCTCCAGGGCGCGGTAATCCCATGACGAAAAGGCGATTCGGCATGTTTGCCCGATGCGCTGCGCGACCTTCACGGACGGAACGCCGCCCACCATGAGCACACGCGCCCGCATCGCCCCCTCAGCCGCGACATCATCCGCAAGGCGCTGCAACTGGTGCGGCCGCAGTTCAGGCTCGACTTCGAAGGTGGCATCCATGGCGTACCGCATTGGAGCCGTGTCTGGTTCCATGGCAGGCGTCTGGCCGCATCGATGGACATCAACCCAGCCGTGCTGGCCTGGTTTGCATTCCTGCACGACAGCCAGCGCCACAACGACGGCGGTGACCCGCGGCACCGCCATCGCGCCGCCGACTTCGCGCTCGGGCTGCGCCGCGATGGACTGGTCGGCGAACTCGCGCCGCTCGAGTTCGAGCAGTTGTGCGAGGCGATGCGCCTGCACAGCGACGGGCACACGGAGAGCGATCCGGCGATCATCGCCTGCTGGGATGTGCAGACCGGCTCGATCTTGGCAGGGTGGGCATCACACCACGGGCGAACCGGCTGTGCACGCCACACGCAAGGATGCCGCGGACGATCGACGCGGCACTCGAACTGTCGCACAGGCACGTGCGGCGGAACCGTTGGCGAAGCTGAACCGATTACTCCGTAGAATCAATCATCCGGTGTCGGGCGGCAGCCTCTGCCTCGCGGCCCGGACACCACCTGAGTGAGGATCATGAGCGACCACCATCACGACCACGACCATGACCATGACCACGATCGCCCGCTCTCCGGCCCGGCGCTGCGGGTCAAGGCGCTCGAATCGCTGCTCGCCGAGAAGGGCCTGATCGATCCGAAGACGCTCGACGAGATCGTCGACACCTACGAGCACCGGGTCGGGCCGCGCAATGGCGCGCGCGTGGTGGCTCGCGCCTGGGTAGACCCGGCGTTCCGCAAGCGGCTGCTCGCCGATGCGACCCAGGCCGTCGCCGAGTTCGGCTTCATCGAGCCGCATGCCGAAGACATGGTCGCGGTGGAGAACACGCCGCAGGTGCGCAACCTGGTCGTCTGCTCGCTGTGCTCCTGCTACCCGTGGCCGGTGCTCGGCCTGCCACCGGCCTGGTACAAGTCCGACGCCTATCGCGCGCGTGCGGTGGTCGACCCGCGCGGCGTGCTGAAGGCCTTCGGCGAGGACATCCCCGAGGACGTCGAGGTACGTGTCTGGGACTCCACCGCCGAGATGCGCTACCTCGTGCTGCCCGAACGGCCGACCGGCACCGAGGGCTGGAGCGAGGACGCGCTCGCCGCGCTCGTCACCCGCGACTCTATGGTCGGCGTGGGCACGGCAAAGCTGCCGGAGCTTGGCGCATGAACAGCATCCACGACATGGGCGGCATGCATGGCATGGGTCCGCTGGTGATCGAGCACGAAGACGGCGTGTTCCATGAGTACTGGCACGGTCGGGTGTTCGCGCTGCGCATGGCCTGCGCCTTTCATCGCCGCTACAACGGCGACATGGGACGCTACGCGCGCGAACGGATGCCCCCGGCCCGGTTTCTCGCGGCCAGCTACTACGAGCGCGCACTCTACGGCCTGGAACGGGTACTGGTGGAAAGCGGCATGATCGACGAGGCGGAACTCGCCAGCGGACGGCCCGCGTCGGCTGAGCGGGCAGCCGCCTGTCTGCAGCCGGCGCAGGTCGAAGCAATCACGCGCACCCGCCGCCGCACGCGGATGGACGAGGTGCAGGTCGCGCCGAAGTTCCAGGTCGGCGATGCCGTGATGACCCGCAATTTCCAGCCCGAGGGGCACACACGGCTGCCGCGCTATGCCCGCGGCCGGCGCGGCGTGGTCCAGCGCGACCACGGCGTGTTCTCGTTCGCCGACAGCAACGCGATGACCCGCGACCGCAAGCCGCAGCACATGTACAGCATCCGCTTCGCCGCCACCGAACTGTGGGGCGAGGCGGCCTCCCCGCGCGACACCCTCTGCCTGGACGTCTGGGATGACTACCTCCTGCCGGCCTGAAGCCGACGCCGCCGCCGATCTAGACGCGCTGCCGGCACTCCCGCGCGACGAAGCCGGCCCGGTGTTCCGGGCACCCTGGGAGGCGCAGGCCTTCGCGATGGCACTCGAGCTGCATCGCCGCGGCGTGTTCACCTGGAGCGAATGGGCCACGACCCTGTCCGCCGAGATCGCCGCGGCGAACGCGCGGCACGAGCACGACGATGGCAGCCACTACTACGAGCGGTGGCTCGCCGCGCTCGAGGCGCTGGTGGCACGCAAGGCCGTGGTCGGCGATGCCGAGCTGGCGGATCGGATCGACGCCTGGGACCGCGCGGCGCGCGCCACGCCACATGGCCAGCCGGTGGTGCTGCCGCGCCCCTGAATCACGCACGGGCGCGGGTACGCGGCGCA
>CANHBC010000110.1 GCA_947458835.1 Betaproteobacteria bacterium
GCAGCGTCTCCTGCAGCATGCGCCGGACCACCGCCACCATCGCCTGCATCTCGACGAAGCGCGCCGGCCCGAGCCCCGGCGCGCCGAGGAAGCTGCGCTCGTCGGCGAGCAGCAGCCGGCCGATACTGCCGAAGCGATGAATCAGGTCGCGTGCCAGGTCGAGCGCGGTCTGCCCGCGCACGCCATGGCGCAGCAGGATCGCCAGCAGTTCGGCGTCGGACAGGGCGTCAGGGCCGCGCGCGAGAAGTTTCTCGCGCGGACGCTCGCCGGAGGGCCATTGCTTGATCGGGGTCATCGGATTTCCATCACGGGCACCGGTCGGGGGATCGCGACGCAGGCTGCGCCCGCGAAGCGCTACACTACGGCCGCAGTGCGTGGACCGCACCCGCGAGATCGTCCGGATCCCCATCGAAACAGGCGGTTGCATCGCGTGCCGCGCAGCGCCTGCGCCACGAATCCTGCATTGCCCGCCGCGTCCCGGCACTCGTCCCGGTCCCGATACCGGTCCCGCCACGCCCTGTTCCACCTTCCCCGCCCATGCCTCCTGCCCCCGTCGACCGGCTGCTGCTCGGCATCACCGGCGGCATCGCCGCCTACAAGACCGCGGAACTGGTGCGGTTGCTGGTCGGCCAGGGCAACGAGGTGGACGTGGTGATGACCGAGGCGGCACGCCAGTTCGTGACCCCGGTCACCCTGCAGGCCGTCTCCGGTCGACCGGTCTGGCACGACCCGTGGGACCCGCGGGTGCCCAACAACATGGCGCACATCGAGCTCACCCGGGACAAGGGACTGGTACTGGTGGCTCCCGCGTCGGCGGATTTCATCGCCAAGCTGGCCAACGGCCTGTGCGACGACCTGCTGTCCACGCTCTGCCTGGCACGCGATTGCCCGCTCGCGGTGGCACCGGCGATGAACCGCCAGATGTGGGAGAACCCCGCGACCCGGCGCAACATCCAGCGCCTGCTCGATGACGGCATCGAGGTCTGGGGGCCGGCGGCCGGCGACCAGGCCTGCGGCGAGGTCGGCATGGGCCGCATGCTGGAGCCGACGCAACTCGCCGAGCGCGTGGCGCGCGCCTTCACCCCGAAGACGCTCAACGGCCTGCGTGTGCTGGTCACCGCCGGACCCACCTTCGAGCGCATCGACGCGGTCCGGGCGATCACCAACCTCAGCTCCGGCAAGATGGGCTATGCGATCGCACGCGCAGCCTGGGAAGCCGGCGCCGAGGTGACACTGATCAGCGGCCCCACGGCGCTCGTGCCGCCGCCGGTGGCGCGCATCGCCCAAGTCTCCAGTGCACAGGAGATGCTCGCCGCGGTCAACGCCTTCGTGCCCGATGCCGACATCTTCGTGAGCGTCGCCGCAGTAGCCGACTACCACGTGCTCAACCCGAGCGACCAGAAGATCAAGAAGGACGCGCACATCCTCACGCTCGAGCTGGCGCCCAACCCGGACATCCTGGCGAGCGTCAGCGCCCTCGCCGACCCGCCCTTCTGCGTCGGTTTCGCCGCCGAGAGCGAGAACCTCGACGAATTCGCCGAGGCCAAGCGCCGCCGCAAGAACCTGCCGCTGCTCGCGGCCAACTTCGTGCAGACCGCCTTCGGCGCCGACGACAACGCGCTGGTGCTGTTCGACGACGACGGCAGGCATCCGCTGCCGCGCGCCTCGAAGCTCGAGCAGGCGCGGATGCTGGTCGCGCACATCGCCCGGCTCTACCAGCCGCGCTGACCCGGCCGTCCCCGTAACCCCTGCCTCCCGAGCCGATGACCCCGACGCCCTCCGCCTCCGACACCCGACCCCGGGTCGCGCTGCGCATCCTCGACGAACGACTGCGCAGCCAGCTGCCTGCCTATGCGACCGCCGGTTCGGCCGGCCTCGACCTGCGTGCCTGCATCGCGCAGGCGATGGTGGTCGAGCCGGGGCACACCGAGCTGGTACCGACCGGCATCGCAATGCACCTGGCCGACCCCGGACTGGCGGCGATGGTCCTGCCCCGATCCGGCCTGGGCCACAAGCACGGCATCGTGCTCGGCAACCTGGTGGGCCTGATCGACTCCGACTACCAGGGCCAGGTCTTCGTCTCGCTGTGGAATCGTGGCAGCACGCCATTCATGCTGGAGCCGATGGAGCGCATCGCCCAGCTGGTGGTGGTGCCGGTGGTGCAGGTGGCGTTCGACCTGGTCGACTCGTTCGAGCAGAGCGAACGCGGTGCCGGCGGGTTCGGCAGCACCGGACGCGGCTGAGCCGCTGCCGGCGATCGGACCACCGGCAGCGGCGAGTTCGGATCAGGCCAGCTGGTACTTCAGCCGCCGCACCTTCTCCATGTTCGTGCCTTCGATGCGAATCAGGTGCGTCGAGGCCGTACGGTGGGGTGAATGCAGGTCCCCCTCGTTGTACACGTGGGCGATGCCCGGGGTCAGCGGGTAGCTGCGCGTCTTGCGCACCTTGCCCGGCTTGTCCTCGGTGGCCGGCTCGAGCAGCTCGTAGTCGTTCATCAGCGTCTCGCCCTTCGCCTGGCCGTAGATCGCCCAGGACGGTCCGTGGTCATGCGGCGGGCTGTCCTTCGGGCCCCGGTAGTGGTGCGCCAGGATGCAGAAGCCCAGCTTCGGGTCTTCGTACAGCACCTCGCGCTCCTTCGTGTCCTCGCGCAGGTACCTGGCGACGAACGCGGGATCGGTCAGCACCTGCTTCAGGCGGTCACGTACCTTCTCGCGACCCTTCGGTCCCGGTTCGGCCTCGAGGTAGCCGCGGAATTCATTGCCCAGTGCTTCGGCATTCAGGCTCATCGGATCGTCCTCCAGTCAGGGGGCGCACCCTGCGGCGCGCCCGGTCACGTGATGCCCGGATGCCGCGTGCCGCAGGGGCACGCGCCCCGGTCTGGGTCAGGCCAGCGTGACTTCCAGCTCGCCCAGGTGTTCCACGACCGTCTTCACGCGGTCTCCGGCCTTCAGCCACTTCTGCTTGTCCTTCGGGTAACCGAGGATCACGCCCTGCGGCGTACCGGTGTAGATGATGTCGCCCGGCTTGAGCGTCATGTGCTTCGAGCAGTAGCTGACGATCGTCTTGCAGTCATAGATCATGTCCGACGTGTTCAGATCCTGGCGTACCTGGCCGTTCACGTAGGTCTGGATCGCGAGGTTGTTCGGATCCTTGATCTGGTCGGCCGTCACCACCCACGGCCCGAGCGGCGCGAAGCCATCGGGGATCTTGCCCAGCATGAACTGGCTGGTCGCGCGCTGCAGGCCGCGTGCGGACAGATCATTGCCGTTCGCATAGCCGAACACGTACTTGAGCGCGTCGGCCTCGCTCACGTCGCGCGCGGTCTTGCCGATCACGATCACCAGCTCGACCTCGTAGTCGAACTGCTGATCCACCTTGCTGGGCAGCTTCACCACCGAACGATGCCCGGTCAGTGCGTTGTTGAACTTGTTGAACAGCAGCGGCACCGGCGGGATAGCGCTGCCGGTCTCGGCCGCGTGCTGGCGGTAGTTGAGGCCGACGCAGATGATCTTCTCGGGATTGGGCACCGCCGGGCCGAACTTCGCCCGGGATTCGCTCACCAGCACGGACTTGCCACGCGCATCGCCGAGCGCCTTGTCGACGAGCTTCACGAGCGGCGCGCAATCGGCGCCTTCCATCACCTGGTGGATGGTAGTCGGGGCCTTGACGCGGAACAGTTCCGCCGCCTTCGCCACGTCGAGGATGCCCTTGCCCGTACGTACCCCGAGGGTCATACCGTTGCGGCTGGCCAGCGTGCAGAACGTCATGCCCCTGGGGCCGACCTTGCGCGCCGGGGCGGCCTTCTTCGCGACCACCTTCTTCGCGACCGTCTTCTTCGTACCGGTTGCCGATTGCTTTGCCATTACTGGGTTCTCCGTGCTTGGACAGACGCGATCGTAGCAGAGCCGGGGGTCAGTCGACCTTGGTGCCCGAGACCTGGATCACCTTGGCCCAGCGCGCGATGTCGCTGCGGATCAGTTGCTCGAACTGCGCGGGCGTGTTCGGTGCCGGCTCGGCGCCCTGCTGCAGCATGCGCTCGCGCACGTCGGCCGCCTTCAGCATGCGGACCACCTCGGCGTTGAGCGCCGCGATGATCTCCTTCGGCGTACCCGCCGGCGCGAACAGCCCGAACCAGGAACCGGAGTCGAACCCCGGCAGCGCCTGCTCTGCGACCGTGCTCGTGTCCGGCAGCGCAACCGAGCGCTGCGCGGTGGTGACGGCGATCGCGCGCACCTTGCCCGACTTGATCATCGGCAGCGCCGAGTTCATGTTGTCGGCCATCACCTGCACCTGCCCACCGACCAGCGCGGCCAGGCCGGGCGCCCCGCCCGAGAACGGCACGTGGACCATCTTCGTGCCGCTCATCATCTGGAACAGTTCCAGCCCGAGGTGGCCCGGCGTGCCGGTGCCGGCCGAACTGTAGTTGAGCGTGCCCGGCTTCGTCCTGGCATAGGCGATCAGTTCCTTCACGTCCTTCACCGGCAGCGAGGGATGGACCATCAGCGCCTGCGGCACGTTGGCCACCAGCGTGATCGGGGCGAAGTCCTTGAGCGGCGAGTAAGGCAGCCGGGGATAGAGGCTGGGGGCGATCGCATGGGAGGCGTTGGTGCCCATCACCAGCGTGTAGCCATCGGGATTGGACTTCGCCGCGATCGCCGCACCGATCGTGCCACCTGCGCCGGGACGATTGTCGATCACCACCGTCTGGCCCCAGACCTCGGTGAGGCGCGCGCCCGTGATGCGCGCGAGGATGTCGGTGGCTCCGCCGGGCGGGAATGGAACGAGCATGCGGATCGCTCGGTTCGGATACCCACCCGGTCCGGTCGGTGCCGCAGCGATGGCCACGCCAGTGCCGGCACAGGCCAGCAGGCCGATCGCCATGCCCTGCTGCACGAGGCGCTGCGCGGGCATGGCACGACCGGAGGGAACGGGGGAGGAAGTCGGACGGCGGATCATGCGGGGCTCCTGCGGCGTTGACGGTGTTGGCGTGGGCGGCCGCTTCGGGCGGGCGCGGGCGTTGAAACCCGATTCAGCCGGGCGGCTGCAGCGGGAACCGGATGCATTGTAATCGCGTGGCAAACGGCAGCGTCCGACGGTCGGGGCCGGGCAGGCAGCGAGCGCCGCGGTGCCGCCGGGGTCGGTGGTCAGCGGCCCCTGCGTTCATTGGGCACGGATACCGGCCGCCTTCAGCACCGGCTGCCAGGCGGCCGCCTCGGCCGCAACGAACGCGGCGAAGGCGGCGGAGGTCATCGGCCGGCGGACGACGACCAGTTCGTCCATGCGCGCC
Organism: Betaproteobacteria bacterium; assembly: GCA_947458835.1. Lineage (GTDB taxonomy): Bacteria > Pseudomonadota > Gammaproteobacteria > Burkholderiales > CAIKXV01 > CAIKXV01. The sequence continues at coordinate 5,288 of CANHBC010000110.1, forward strand.
GCGATGGCAGGCAGCGCCACCACGTCGCCCACCGTGCGATGCAGGGCCTGGACCACCGCCGGCGCGATCCCGGCCGGCCCCGAAAGCCCGATCCAGTTCTCGGCCACCAGCGAGGGATGACCCAGTTCGCCGACGGCGGGAAGGTCCTGAGCCCCGGGCAGGCGCTTCGCCGACGTCACGGCCAGGATGCGCAGCGCCCCCCGCCGGGCGTACGGCAGGGCCTGCGACAGCGTGTCGAACGCGAGGGGAATCTGGCCGGTCAGCAGGTCGATCCGCATCGGCGCGGCGCCGTTGTACGGCACGTGCGTCATCGCCACCTTGAATCGACGCTGGAACAGTTCGCCCACCACGTGCCCGACCGAACCAACGCCGCTCGAGCCGTAGTTGAGGCCAGGGCCGCCGCGCGCCAGCGCAACGAGGTCGGCCAGGCTCTTCGCACCCAGCCCGCCGAACACGACGATCACGTTGGGCACGGCGCCGATGGAGGCGATGTGGGTGAAGCTGCGGATCGGGTCGTAGCGCACCGACGGATAGATGAACGGCGACACGGAGAACGGCGCCGTGTTCGAGAGCACCAGCGTGCATCCATCGGGCTGGGCCTGGGCCACGATCGTCGCTCCCACGGTACCGCCGGCGCCGGGTCTGTTGTCGACCACCACGCTCTGGCCGAACCGCTCGGCCATCTCGCTGGAAATCAGCCGTGCGACAATATCGCTGGAACCGCCGGGCGGGAACGTGACCACGATGCGGACGGGGCGCATCGGCCAGGGCTCAGCCGCCCGGGCGGACGGCATCGCCTGGCAGGCGAGCACGGCGAGGCCTGCGGCCAGCCGCCGGGACGGCCGTGCAACCGCGCTGCGCACGGGGAGCGACGAACGATGTACCGACTGCTGCATGAAGCCTTCTTCCGGCTGTTGCCGGTCTGGTTCGCCCTGGCCGGCACTGCGCTGGCACAGGGCCAGCCCCAGCCGCGACTGCCCACCGTACCGCTTTCGATCGGCAAGCATGCGCTGGTCGCGGAGGTTGCCGCCTCCCCCGAAACGAGGGAGCGCGGCCTGATGTTCCGCTACGACCTCAAGGAAAACGAAGGCATGCTGTTCGTCTTCCCCGCAACGCAGCGGCTGGCCTTCTGGATGAAGAATACGCCGTTGCCGCTGTCGATCGCGTTCATCGATGCCCGGGGCACGATCCTGAACATACGCGACATGATGCCGTTCACCACCGACGGCCATCCCTCCGAGGGCGACGCGCTCTACGCACTCGAGGTCAACCGAGGGTGGTTCGCCCAGCGAGGCATCCGCGCCGGGGACCGGGTCCAGGGGCTGGACAAGGCCGGGAAGGGTCACTGACCGCCCGGCCATCACCGCTGCCGGCTCAGCTCGCCGTGTAGCGCAACGCGCGCTGGTCGATCCCGAACCGGTCGCACAGCCAGTCGAGCATCAGTTCCTGGCCGATGGTCGGGTTGTCGTGCTGGCAGTGCTCAGCACCGGTTTCCTCGGCGGTGACCAGCCGCAGGGTGGCATCGATACCCTTCGAGCGGGCATAGTCGTGCACGGTGCGCGCGTTCTCGACACCGAGTACGTCATGCCCGCCATGGATCACCAGGTAGGGACAGCGCATCGAGTCGAGCACGCCTTCGAGGACGAACTCGCGCACGTATTCGGTTGCCTCGGCCATCGACTTCGTGCCGGTGATCCACTTCATGTGTCCGGCCAGTCCGTGGTCCTCGCCACGCTCCATGAAGCGCTGGTGCACGCTCCAGATCGCGTTGTGCGAGATCGCCGCCGCCAGCCGCGGCTCCTTCGCGCCGGCACGGGCCGCATAGTAGCCGCCCAGGCTGGAGCCGCTGACCGCGATGCGCGCAGGGTCGATGTCGCCGCGCGCGAGCAGCCAGTCGATGCACTTGCCGACCGGCACCTCGTAGTCGTGGCGGGTACGCAGGCCGTAGCGGCGCAGCGCACCGCCCTGACCCGGACCGTCGACCAGCAGCACCGACAGCCCGCGCTGCAGCGCGCCATGACCGGTCATGAACCAGAGCTCGTCCTTGAACGAGTCGATGCCGCCGAAGGAGACCAGCACCGGCTGCTTCGCCGCACCGTGGGGCGAGCGGATGAAGTAGGCCGGCAGCGGCTTGCCCGGCTCGTAGGGAATCTCCACCACTTCGCCCGGCGGGTCGAGGTGGCGCAGGAACTGGTGCGAGCAGCGCTCGCCCTCGGTGAAGGTCTGGAGGCGCCGCGGATCGTCCCCGTCGAGCCAGAACTCGGCCTGCCGATAGTAGTTGGCCGCACGCAGCCAGCAGTTCATCGCGGTGCGCACATGCCCTGCCGCCAGGGCTTCGTCGCCGCGCGCATGATTGCGCCTGGCGGTCACCGTCCACTCTGCGAACCAGCTCTCCTTGTCGAGCGGCCGGATACGACTCGCCGTCTGGAAACATTCGCTGACCGCGCCGCCGCCTTCCTGAGTCTCGCCCAGCCCGCGGCGGAACTGGTACGAGAACCAGAAATCCTCGGGCCACTGGTGCCAGCCGAACGGCTCATAGTGGGGACCTGCCTTCATGCCTGCAGCGCTCATCGATTGCCTTTCACGAACGGTCGCACGAAGACGCAAGCGTAGCACCTGGATCGGGCGGCGTTGCGCGCGGGCATGCCACGCCACCCGAGGCTGTTCAGGCAGCGGCGAGGCTGCCGGTCTCCACCGCGACCAGCGCCTTGGCCTGGTTCATGTCGCTGGTGTAGCCGGTGGCGTACAGGCAGCAGGCGAGCTGGTTGACCAGTGGCAGTGGCAGCGGCACCTTGCCTGCCAGCACGCCGCGGATCCACTGCGCGGTGACCGCGGGATCGGGCGAGCGCGGCAGGCTGCCGGGCGAGCGGGAGGACTCGGCCTCGGCCTCGAACAGCACGCTGCACAGGCCACCGTCATAGCACTCGATGCGCGGGCGTCGATGCGGGCTGGCGAAAGACTCGCCGCCCAGGCCCTCGAGCAGCAGCGCCACCTCGCCCGAGGCGACGAAGTACTGCTGGAGCTTCGCGAAGTCGCCCGGGTCGCTGGCGCCGATCATCCTCAGGCAGCCGTCCGGAAACGGCGACACCAGCCGGGCCATCAGGTGGGCGATGCTGCGCATCCCCAACCGGCCCTGCAACGACATCAGCGCAGCCAGCCCCGGCGCCAGTGCGCCACCGGGCATGAATGCGATGCCTCGGGTAGCCAGTTCCTCCTGTGCCTGCCCGGTGCCGACACTGGGCATGATGCCCAGTTCACGCAGCACGTAGGCCGCAGATCCGCTGCCCTCGCGGTTGAGCGAGCCATGAATCAGCACCGGCACGTTGAAGCGCTGCAGCAGCAGCGCCAGCAGCGGCACGAGGTTGGGTTCACCGCTCGCGCCGCCGTAGCTGGGCACCACCACCGGAAGGACCGATTCGTGCACCCGGTCGAGCCGCGCCACGCGCTGGGCCAGCGCGCGACCGAAACCAAGCAGTTCGCTTGCCGACTGCCCCTTCTGGTGCAGCATCGCGAGCAGCCCGCCGAGTTCGAGTTCGGGCACGCCGCCATCGAGCATTGCGGCGAACGCGGCCTCCGCCTCCCATTCGGCCAGGTCACGCGGCAGCCCGGCCTCTCCGGCAAGCTGCCTCAACAATTCGGTGTAGTTCATGTCGACCACGAGTTCAGTCACTGCGCAGGACCGGCGGTGCCGGGACCGGGAGCACGACCCGCGCGCGCCACGACAGTGAAGGTCGCAGCCGCCGAGGGCCGAACGCGTCGCCATTCCTCGCAAGGAACATTCCTCCCCGGCCGTCGAGGGCCGCGATCGCATCTCCCGTTGCTACGGGACGTGGGATTGCAATCGCCATGCCAGAACGACGCCGACCAGTACCGGTAGCATCGAATCGAATCGAATCGCGAGCGGCGGCGGCTGCATTCAGCCTGCCACCGTCGCATCTGGCGTGCGCGCCGGAGTCCTCGGCCCATTGCTGGTGCAGGGATCTGCTCGTACGCCCGGTCGGGGTGCGTCCGCACCCCGGGCCGGTCAGAACCGTTCCGGGCTGTAAGGCGCGGGGTCGATGTTCGGCGGACGCCCGGCGATCAGGTCGGCGACCAGTCGGCCGGTCGGAGCCCCCCCGCACAGGCCAGTGTGTCCATGGCCGAACGCGAACCATGCATTGGCGAAGCGTGGCGAGCGGCCGATCACCGGCAGCGAATCGGGCGTGCAGGGGCGATGGCCCATCCAGGTGGTCATGCCGTCGAGCCGTGCGCCCGGGTACATGCGCCGGGTATGGCGCACCAGCGCGTCGATGCGCGCCTGGGTCGGCGGCGCGTCGAGACCCGCGATCTCGACCGTGCCGGCGTTGCGCAGGCCGTCGGCCATCGGCGTCGTGAAGAACTTGAACTCGCCGGACATCACCGGGGTGCGCGGCGAGATGCCCGGCTCAGGGAAGTGGACGTGGTAGCCGCGCTGCGACTCCAGCGGCACGTGCGTGCCCAGCCGCGCCGCGAGCCTGGCCGAGAACACGCCGGCGGCGAGCACCACGTGGTCCACCGGCAGCATGCCGCCCGGGGTGGCGAGCCCGCGCACCTGTCCGTCGGACACCTCGAAGCCGCTGACCTCGCGCTGCAGGTAGCTGCCACCGGAGGCGATGAAGTGGTCGAACAGCCGACGGGTCAGCCAGAGCGGGTTGGCGACGTAGCCCTGCTCCGGCAGCGACACGCCGCGAACGTAGATGGGCGCGAGGTCGGGATCGTGCTCGCGAATCTGCGCCGCATCGAGTTCAACCACCTTGACGCCGCGCGCTCGGCGCAATTCCCAGGCCAGCGCATCGGCACGGAAGGCCGCCTCGGTCTCGTATACCGCGATATAGCCCGACTGGTTGATCAGGTCGGTGCAGCCGGCCGCGCGGGTGAGCGTGGCGTAGGCGTCGAAGGTCTGCCCGAGCAGCGGGCGCAGGCCGTCGGCGATCACCTCGACCTGCCCGCGCCGGCTGGCGCGGATGAACCGCCACAGCCACGGTGCCGCCTGGGGCAGGTAGCCCCACTTCACCGACAGCGGCGCGGCCGGGTCGATCAGCCACTGCGGCACCTTCTTCAGAATGCCAGGCATGCCGACCGGCACCACCGACCCCGGGCTCAGGATGCCGGCGTTGCCCATCGAGGTGAACTCGCCAGGGGCGCCCCGGTCGACCAGGGTCACCGCATGGCCGTCGCGCTGCAGGTAGCTGGCCACCGCGACGCCGACGATGCCGGCGCCGACGACGGTGATGCCCGGCGCACTCAACGAGCGGCTCCGGCTGCGATGTCCCCGCCGCACTGCCAGCAGCAGTCGAAGTTCGAAGGGCTGTCCTCGCCACAGGCCGCGCAGCGGACGCTGCCCGGCAGCACCCGTCGGGCCGCATGCGCAGCGACGACATCGCGCGCGCGCGGCAGGTCGCGCTCGTCGTCGATCCAGACCTCCGGCCAGGTCTCGCCGAACGGCAGGTCGCCCATCGCGCCGATCGCACTCGCATTGAACAGGTGCGTGCGGATCCGCTCGCCCGCCAGCGCGTCGGCCAGCAGGCGGGCATCGACCAGGTCGCTCGCCGAATACACGCGCTTCATTCCCTCAGGCCGCCACGGCTGCAGCCGGTGACGTGGACGGTGGCCGGGACAGCCCGAATGCCTCGGCGATCAGCTCGTACGAGCGACGCCGGGTCGAGTAGTCGCCGGTTATCGTGAGGATCATCAGTTCGTCGGCGGAGAACGCCTCGGCCAGCGCGAGCATCTCGTGCCGAAGCCGCTCCGGCGAACCGACCAGCGTGCGCGCCCGGTTCCGGGCGACCACGGCGCGCTCGGCAGCGGTGTACGGGTAGCCGTCGGCCTCGGCCTGCGAAGGTACCGGCAGGTTGATGCCCTGCTCCATGCGCAGCCGGCGCAGGTCGATCGACCCGGCCAGGCGATCGGCTTCGGCATCGGTCGGTGCGCAGACGGCAAACACGGTCAGCAGCGCCTGCGGCTGCGGCTCGCGTGCCGAGGGCCGGTAGCGCGCCCGATAGCCCTTCATCACCGACTCGCCGCCGTGCGCACTGATGAAATGCGCGAACGAGAAACGCAGCCCGAGATGCGCAGCCAGCGCACCGCTGTAGTCGGAGGACCCGAGCAGCCAGACCTCGGGCGAGCCCTCGCCCGCCGGCTGCGCGGTCACCCGGGCAAACGGATGGTCGGCGGGCATCGAACGGTCGAGGAAGCCGACCAGGTCGACCACCTGCTGCGGGAACTCCTCGGCGGTCGGGTAGCGCCCCCCGCCGACGGCGATCGCCGTGCGCTGGTCGCTGCCGGGCGCGCGCCCGATGCCCAGATCGATGCGGCCCGGGAACAGCGCCTCCAGCATGCGGAACTGCTCGGCCACCTTCAGCGCGCTGTAGTAGGGCAGCAGCACGCCACCGGTACCGACCCGGATCGTCGAAGTCGCGGCAGCGACCCGCCCGACCAGGATCTCCGGGCAGGGATCGGCCAGCGCCTGGGTGGAGTGGTGTTCGGCCAGCCAGTAACGACTGTAGCCGAGCGCCTCTGCGGCACGCGCCAGCGCGATCGTCTCGGCGATGGCCCTGGCCGGACTGTGGCCGCTGATGATCGGGGACTGGTCTAGCACGGAGAGCTTCATCCGCGCATTGTAATGCCTGCCCGTGAGGCTCAGGACAACCCGGGCCGCGCGTCCGTGGCAGCCTGCGGCGCACCGATCACGGCCGACCGAGGTAGAGGTAGAACGAGTTGCCGCCGTCGCGGGCGGCTCCCCACGCCAGGTAGACCGGGCCGAGCAGGGTATCGATCGCAACGAACAGCGAGGTCGACAGCAGCAGGCCGCCCGGCGATTCCGGGAACAGCGGTCCACCGACCCGACCCGCCTCGAGCGAGCCGCCCACGTATGCACCCTCGAGCAATCCGCTGCGGGTCAGTTGCCTGAGGTAGGTCACCCGGCCGTAGTCGAGCGACTGGCCGAGCAGCTGGCCCGCGCTGTAACCGGACTGCTGCTGGAATCCGCCCCACTGCACCAGATCGTTGAGCGGCAGCGGCATGCCGCCGATCGCGCCGCTGCTGCGCAGCCCCAGCTGCACCGTGTGCACTCCGCGCGACAGCGCACCGAGGAGGTCCAGGTCGTAGCGGGTGTACCCGGCGTCCGCGCCCAGCGCGGTCCGCGATCCGAACAGGTTGAGCGCCGCGCTGTACCCGCTGCGGGAGAAGCGCACGCTGTCCAGCCGGTCGACCAGGAGCCGCCCCGTGAAGGCGCCATCGCTGAAGTTCGCCACCTCGGGAGGCAGCGTGATCGCCCCGGTGTCCACCCCGAGCCGTCTCTCGCCGCGCAGCACGCCTGCACGGACCTCGGCATAGCGCCCGACCTGGCTTCCGACATCGAGCGCCACGCGCGCGGTAGCCTCGTCGAAGCGCCCGATGCGCGTGTCGCCGCGATACAGGGGTAACGGTCGCCGCCCCACCTCCACCCGCGGTGCCACGAACAGCCACTGCTCCACCGTGAGCGGCTGGTAGAACTCGGACACCAGCCGGGTATCCCGGCCGACCTGCGCGTCGGTGCGCCATTCAGCACCCAGTGCGTTGATCCATTCGCGCCGGTAGCTGGCGAGCAGGTTGAAGTAGTTCTCGCCCTGCATGTCGCTGGACAGGCCGAGCCCGAAGCGCAGGTAATCGGGCCCCCATGACCGCTCCGGGGCGCGGATCGACAGCACCCGGCGGCCGGGTTCGTCGAGCAGGCTGTAGCGCACGTGCTCGAACTCGCCCCGGCCGTAGATGCGGCGAAGGTCGGCATCGAGCACCGCCGCGTCCAACGGCGCGCCCACGCGGGTGTCGAGCGCGTTGGCCACCACGGCCGGATTCACCCGCTTCAGCCCCTCGACCCGGATCTCATCGATCGGCCGACGGTCGACCACCTTCGGCATCACCTGAGCCGCGCGCAGCGCTGCATGTTCGTCCGGTGGCAGCGCCAGGGCCTGGAGCCGCGCCGCCACCTTGCGCGCCGCCGCCTCACCGATCGGGACGGTCTTCGCCATGTTGTCGAAGTCCCCGGCCGAGTAATCGCCGAGTTCAGGCTCGATCAGCACGTCCTGCGGCCGCAGCTGGGCCAGCGATGCGCGCACGTTCTGCTCGGTGAGGATGTTCAGCATCTGCAGGCTGACCCCGAGCAGCGAATCGATCTGGTCACGGCGCAGCAGCGGCGTGCCCAGGTTGACCGCGATCACGATGTCCGCTCCCATCGCCCGCACGGCATCGACCGGAAGGTTGCGGGTCACGGCGCCATCGATCAGCAGGCGTCCGTCGATCTCCGCCGGCGCGACCAGCCCGGGCACCGCCATGCTCGCGCGTATCGCATTTACCAGGTCGCCGCTGGACAGCACGACCAGTTCGCCGTTTTCGACGTCGGTGGCCATCGCGCGAAACGGGATCGGCAGGCGGTCGAAATGGTCGGCCTCCCGGATGCGTACCAGGCCCCGCAGCACCGCCTCGAGGGCCACGCCGGACACCGCGGCGTGCGGCAGCCGCAGCGAGCCCCCGCGCACCCCGAGTTCCGGGCCGATGAAGGGAATGGCGTCGTCGCGCCGCCGGCGCATCGGCTGGTCGACCCGCGCGGGCCGATCGACCAGCAGCGCCGCCGCGCTCAGCTTGCCGAGTACGGCTTCCATCTCGGCGACGCTCGTACCCGAGGCATAGGCGCCACCGACGATCGACCCCATGCTGGTACCCACGACGAAGTCCACCGGTACCCGCAGCTCTTCGAGCACCTTGAGCACGCCGACGTGGGCGACACCGCGCGCCC
>CANHBC010000111.1 GCA_947458835.1 Betaproteobacteria bacterium
ACCGCCCGCCGGCAGGGAACTGGCGCGGCGAGGATCGCCGACAGGGCTATGGCCACCGCGACGGCCACGGCGGCCACGGACGCCACGACGGGCATCGCGACGGCCGTGACGGCCACGGACGCCATGACGGGCATCGCGGCGACCACGATCGCGGCGGTCCTGGCTGGCGCGGGAGTCGCTGAAAACGGAACGCAACGGCATGGCATCCCGGTGCCGGGCGCGCTACAGTCAGCGCCAGACGCAAGGGGAGAACGATGGAGAAGACGGCACTGCTGGTCCTCGACGTGCAGAACGAACTGGTGGACCCGGCCGGCAAGGTCGGCTCGGCCGGTTTCGCGAAGGTGGTGGAGGCGCGCGGCCTGCTTGCGAAGACCGCGTCGGTCATCACCGCGATGCGCGCCCGCTCGCTGCCGGTCGCGTTCGTGAACGTGGGTTTCCGCGCCGACTACGGCGATGCGATCAGCCGTTCGGCACGACTCGCCCACCTGAAGGAGAAGCAGGCCATCATCACTGGCACCTGGGCGGTCGACTTCCCGGAGGCGATCCGCCCGCTACCCCATGAGCTGGTGTTCACCAAGCACGCGGTCAGCCCGTTCTTCAACACCGGCCTCGAGACCTGGCTGCATCGGCAGCGCGTGACCACACTGGCGCTGTGCGGCGTCTACACGCATATGGTGGTCGACAGCGCGGCGCGCCACGCCGACGACGCCGGCTTCCGGGTACAGGTTCTGGAGGACTGCTGCGCCAGCCCCGATCCGGAACTGCATCGCGTCGAGTGCGAGAAGATCCTGCCGCTGTTCGGCAGTGTCGTGTCCTCGCAGGCGTTCATCGATTCGCTGCAGGCGTCCGCCTCATAGCGGGCGGATGCCCGCGCTGCGCACCACGCCATCCCAGCGCCTGACCTCCTCGGCCAGGTAGCGCGCGAACTCGGCCGGGGTGCTGAGCATCGGCTCCAGTCCGCGCAGCTCGAGCTGTCGCAGGGTGTCCGGGTGCTGCACTGCCGCGTGCGTGTCGGCGTTGAAGCGGCGAATCAGGTTCTCCGGCGTGCCGGCCGGTGCGACGAGCCCCACCCAGGCCGAGGCCTCGAAGCCGCGCAGTCCGGACTCGGCGATGGTCGGCACCTCGGGCAGTGCCTGCGCGCGCATCGCGCTGGTCACACCGATCGCATGGACCTTGGCGGCACGCACGAAGGGCAGCGCGACCGACAGGTTGGCGATCGTCGACTGAACCTCGCCGCCGACCACCGCGGTCATCGCCGGGCTGCCACCCTTGTAGGGCACGTGGACCAGTTTCACCCCGGCCATGCGCTGGAACAGTTCACCGATCAGGTGGGCGGAGCTGCCCTCGCCGAACGACGAGTACGCGAGCCGCCCCGGGCTCGCCTTCGCCAGCGCGACCAGTTCCTGCACGGTGCGCGCCGGTACCGCCGGATGCGTGACCAGCACGAACGGGGCGGCGGCGATCAGCGAGATCGGTGCGAAGTCCCTGACCACGTCGAACGGCAGCTTCGCATACAGGCTCGCGTTGCTGCCCAGCGTGCTGCCGGAGCCCACCAGCAGCGTGTAGCCGTCCGGGTTGGCGCGCGCCCCCAGCTCGGTGCCGATGTTACCGCCGGCACCGGAGCGGTTGTCGATGACCACCGGCGTGCCCCAGCGCTCCTGGAGCCGCCCGGCCACCAGCCGGGCCACGATGTCGTTCGCCCCACCGGGTGGGAACGGCACGATCAGCCGGACCGGGCGGGCGGGCCAGGCCTCGGCCGCCCGGACGCTGCTGGCCAGCCCTGCTGCCAGCGCCAGCATTCCGATGGCCACGCACTGCGCGGGTCGCCAGCGCTTCCGTCCTCGATGTTCCATGCTGCCGCCTCCCTGCAGGATGACTGTCTTGCAGTGGCCGCGATCGGCGTCGCGGTCTCGTCAGATCATGCGCGTCGTGCCGCACCCGTGGAGTCTGCCCTACCTTGCGTTGCCGCGGGAAAGCGTTACGATGATCTCGACCCCGCCCCGCCCCCGCCGGAGATCCGATGCAGCTCACGCCCCACTTCACGCTCGAGGAACTGACAGTGTCGGACACGGCGCGGCGCAAGGGCATCGACAACTCGCCCACGCCGGCGCACCTGCGCAACCTGCGCCGCACGGCCGCCCTGCTGGAAGAGATCCGCGCGCTGTTCGGCGTGCCGCTGGAGATCACCAGTGGCTATCGCAATCCGCGGGTCAATGCGCTGGTCGGCGGCGTACCCACCTCTGCCCATGCGCTCGGCCTCGCCGCGGACTTCCACGTCCAGGGCATCGACGACCTCGAGGCGGCCCGGCGCGTCCGCGACAGCGGGATCGTGTTCGACCAGCTGATCCACGAGGCCGGGCGCTGCGTGCACGTGGGGCTGCCCGCCGCCGGCAAGCCTCTGCGACGACAGGTGCTGCGGCAGCCCGGCGGCCCGGGCTCGCCGGTGTTCGAGGGTCTGGAGCCGTCCAACGGCACGACCCCGTCGCGCAGGCGCATCTCGCCTGCAGCCCCGTCACCCGCCGCGGTGGCGCCGGCGCCACCGCCAGCGCGTCCTGCCCTGCCCGACGCCGCGGTCCAGCCCGTCGCGCCGGAAGCAGCATCAGGGTCCAGTCGCTGCGTCGTGATCGCGCGCGACGGGCTTCGCCTGCGCAGCGGCCCGTCGCAGGACTTCCCCGAGAAACGCACGCTGCCCTCGGGCACCGTCGTGCATGTGATCGGCCGCGAGGGCCTGTGGGCGCTGGTCGACCTCGAGGGCGACGGCCAGGCCGACGGATTCATGAGCGCCCCTTTCCTGCGCGCGATCGACGCCCCACCGGTGTTGCCGGTACCGGCGACCGAACCGGCGCGGGCCGCCGCTCCCACGGCAGGGCCGGCGGGTCTCGCCGACGTCACCGGTCGGGTGACTCCAGCGCTGGTACGGCAGGCCTTTCCGCCGGCCACACCGGCTTCGAACGTGTCGACCCACCTGCCGTTCGTGCTCGCCGGCCTGCGCGCTCGCCAGCTCGGCGATCGCGCGATGGTCGGCATGGCGATCGCCACCCTCCGCGCCGAGACCGAAGGCTTCGTGCCGATCGACGAAGGGGTCAGTACCTTCAACACGCAGCGCAGGCCGTTCGACCTGTATGAACCAGGCATGCCGGCCGGCGACAACGTCGGCAACACCCAGCCCGGCGATGGCGCACGGTTCAAGGGTCGTGGCTACATCCAGCTCACCGGCCGCGAGAACTACGCACGCATCGGGCGCCAGCTCGGGGTCGACCTGCTGGCCCAGCCGCAGATGGCGAACGATCCGGGCATCGCCGGGCTGATCCTGGCGCAGTTCCTGAAGAACCGGGAAACCGCGATCCGCAACGCACTGGCCGCGCGTCAGCTCGCCCGGGCGCGCAAGCTGGTCAACGGCGGCTCCCACGGCCTGGACCGATTCACCGAGACCTGGGAGAAGGCGATGGCGGTGCTGCCCACCTGAGCGGCCGGCTTCGCCGCGTGGACGGAAGCGTGGCCGCCCGCTTCAGCCCGGCCGGCCCAGCGCCTCGGCGATCGAGCGGGTCATCACGTACACATGGAACTCCACCGTCTGCAGCATGATCAGGTCGACGCCGGCACGCTCCAGCGCCCGCGCGTGGGCGACCTGGCCCTCGATCGACGGGAACGCATAGCCGGTGTTGGCCAGCACCACCTTGCCGCGCGCATGCGCGGCCGTGCAGGTACGTTCGATCGCGCCCAGCACCTCCGGGTGCAGGTAGTCGAGCGGATGGCCCAGCACCTGGGCGAGGTCGCTGCAGCCGATGAACGCCCCGGAGATGCCGTCGATCGACAGGATCGCCTCGACCTCCTCGAGCGCACCGAGCGACTCGATGAGCGGCAGCAGCAGGCGCACGACACCGGCGCGCTCGGTAGCGTCGGCCTGCTCGCGCGCATCGGTGACCGGGGCCCCGACGTGCGGATCCCGGGCGAGATGGGCCATCAGCCGCGCCTCGGCGGCGGAGGCGACCGACCAGACCAGCCCCTCGGCCCCGCAGGCGAACGCGCGCTCCGCATCGACCGGGAAGCGCCGGTCGACCATGGCGGCGCCCTCGCCCCACGGGTTGGCAGGCAGGCGCACAAACGGATAGAGGCCCTCGGCGCGCGCCTTCCACGCCACGTGTGCGAGTTCGGTCCAGTCGACGCTGGAATGCATCATGTCGACGATCAGGAAGTCCAGCCCGGCGCTGGCGACATGCTGCACGAGGTTCGGACCGCCCTTGGCCATCGTGCCGAGCGAGCGGCGTCCGCCGCGGATGTTCTCGATCAACCTGTACATCTGAAGCTCTCCTCCGACGCCTCCCCGGCGAGGCCGCCGGCATCGCGCGATGGTACGTGCTGCGCGATCCCCCCGCCCGCGCTGCCCACGGATCTCGCCGCCCGCGCCGGGACGGGCTTCGTGTGCACGCCGGCCCGAGAGGGCGCGATCGACGTGGATGCCCCGCCTCTGGCTGCGGGCGAGTCCATGGCGCTGTACCATGACCGACTGGCAGCGCGACGGCGACGTGGCGGCACGGCCGGGACGGTCCCGAACCCTTCCCCTTTGCAGATGAGCACGAAACCTTCCAGGCTGTTCGACAAGGCCCTGGCCGCATTCAGGTCCGGAGACGCGGTCACTGCCGATCGCTTGCTGAGGGATATCCTCGCAATCGCCCCGGACCACTTCGACAGCCTCAGGCTGCTCGGCTACCTGCACGGACTGGCCGGGCGGCCGGACCAGGCGGCACACGCGTTGCAGCGGGCGGTGCGCATCCAGCCAACGGACGTGAACGTGCGGATCAACCTCGGCAAGGCCCTGGGCGATGCCGGGCGTGTGCCCGAGGCGATCGAACAGTTCCGCCAGGCTACCCTGCTGCAACCGGACAGCTTCAGCGCGTGGTTCGGGCTCGCCGCCCTGTCCGCCGGCCTCGGCCGCAATGCCGAGGCGGTCGAGCTGTACGGACGCGCGCTCGCGATCGACCCTCGCGCGGCCCCGGCCTGGGCCAACCGAGGCAACGCACGGGCGGCGCTGAAGCGGCATGCCGATGCCCTCGCCGACCTCGATCGGGCCATCGGCCTCGACCCTGGCCTGGCCACGGCCTGGTCGGACAAGGCTGCCACGCTGATGGAACTCGGCCGCCATGACGAGGCACTCGAGCACTACACCCGTGCGCTTGCGATCGATCCGACGCTGCCGTTCATCGCCGGGCAGGCGCTGCACCTGCGGATGCTCTGCTGCGACTGGCACGACCTGCAGCCTCGGATCGACGCGCTGCGTGCCGACCTCGCGCAAGGCAGGCTGGTCGCCGACCCGTTCGGCTTCCAGGCCGTATCGACCTCCGAGGCCGAACTCCGGACGTGCGCCGAGCGCTACGCAGCGGCGACCTTCCCGCAGATGGCGGCCCTGGCACCGCAAGCCGTGCCGGCGCCACCGCCGGGCCGGCGCATCCGCATCGGCTACCTGTGCGGCGAGTTCCGGGCGCAGGCCACCTCCGTGCTGATGGCAGGCCTGTTCGAACGGCACGACCGGGAGCGGTTCGAACTGTTCGCCTTCGACAGCGGCTGGGACGACGGCAGCGTGATGCGCCAGCGAATCGAGCGCGCCTTCGAGCACCTGGTGCCGATCGCCCACCTCGACGACGACGCGGCCGCCGAGGCCGTCCGCAGCGCCGGCGTGGATATCCTGGTCAACCTGAACGGCTACTTCGGACAGGTGCGGCAGGGCGTGTTCGCACGCCGGGCGGCACCGATCCAGGTGAACTACCTCGGCTTTCCCGGCACCCTGGGCGCACCGTACATCGACTATCTCATCGCCGATCCGATCGTCATACCGCAGCACAGCCGCCAGCACTACACCGAGAAGATCGCATGGCTCGCCGGCTGCTACCAGCCGAACGACCCGGGCCGTACGATCTCCGATGCAGAGAGACCGCGCTCCGAGCTCGGGCTGCCGGAACGGGGGTTCGTCTTCTGCTGCTTCAACAACAACTACAAGATCACCCCGGCGATGTTCGACCGCTGGATGCGGATCCTGCGCGCGGTCGAAGGCAGCGTGCTCTGGCTGCTGCAGGATAATCGGTGGGCGGAGCGCAACCTGCGCGCGGAGGCCGCGCGACACGACGTGGACCCGGCGCGGCTCGTGTTCGCCGATCGCGAGCCACTGCCTGACCACCTCGCCCGTCACCGCCAGGCGGACCTGTTCCTCGACACCGCGCCCTACAACGCGCACACCACCGCAAGCGATGCACTGTGGGCCGGCGTGCCGCTGCTCACCATGGCGGGCAGCACGTTCCCCGGACGGGTGGCCGCGAGCCTGCTGCAGGCGGTCGGCCTGCCGGAACTGGTAGCCCCCGACGGCGAGGCCTACGAGCAGAGCGCGATTTCGCTGGCACGCGATCCAGCCAGGCTCGCCTCGCTGCGCGACCGGCTCGCCTGCGGCCGCGACGGCTCGTCACTGTTCGACGCCACCGGCCAGGCCCGACGCATCGAAGCCCTCTACGAAGCGATGTACCGTCGGCACGTAGCCGGACTGCCACCCGAACATCTCCCTGCCCAGGAAGGTCCCTGATCCCATGGCCTATACCTTCAGATCCCGCTCCGCCCCCGGCGTCACCCTGTTGCAGGTCAACGGCGATGAACTGCTGCGGCTCGTCGGCAAGGCACCGTCCGCGCGCGGCGTGATCGCACCCGAAGACCTCCCGGCGGCGATCGTCGCCATCGAAGCGGCCATCGCACCGCTACCGCCTGCGGCAGTGGCGGCAGCGGACGACGAGGATGACGGAGCCGCGCTCATCACGCTGCGCCAGCGGGCACTGCCCTTCCTCGACCTGCTGCGCCGCGCGCGCGATGCTGGCGAACCGGTCACCTGGGGCATCGTGTAGGCGGATGCTGATCAACTGCGTCGTCTACGAGGACGGCAAGAAGCTTGCCGACATCCCGGTGGCATCGATCAGCGACTGGCTGCGCAAGCCCGGCTGCTTCGTCTGGGTCGCGCTGCAGGACGCTACGCCGGCCGAACTCCATGAGATGCAGCACGAGTTCGCGCTGCACGAACTGGCGGTCGAGGACGCACGCCACGGGCACCAACGGCCGAAGATCGAGGAGTACGGCGATTCGCTGTTCGTCGTGCTGCACCTGATCGAGACGGATGCGGAGGGCTCCGGCGACCTGTCGGTCGGGGAAGTCGCCGTGTTCGTCGGCCCGAACTACGTGCTGTCGGTGCGCAGCCGCAGCCGCCTCGGGTTCCTGGGCGTACGCCAGCGCTGCGAGCGCGAGCCCGATCTGCTGCGCATCGGCCCGGGCTTCGTACTCTACGCGCTGATGGATGCCGTCGTGGACCGCTACTTCCCGATCATCGACGCGCTGGAAGTCGAGATCGAGGGCATCGAGCAGCGCATCTTCACCAAGGGCGCCGCACTCGAGAGCATCCGCAGCCTGTACCAGCTCAAGCAGCGCGTGATGGTGCTCAGGCATGCGGTCGCTCCACTGCTCGATGCGGCGGGGAAGCTGCACGGCGGGCGGGTGCCGGACGTGTGCGCCGGCGTGCAGGACTACATCCGCGACGTGGTCGACCACCTCGCCCACATCCAGACCTCGATCGACGCGATCCGCGACATGATCGGCACCGCCATCCAGGTGAACCTGTCGATGGTCAACATCGAGGAGGCGGAGGTCACCAAGCGGCTTGCCGCCTGGGCGGCCATCTTCGCGGTCTGTACCGCGTTCGCCGGGATCTGGGGCATGAACTTCGAGCACATGCCCGAACTCCAGTGGGAGTACGGCTATGCCGGCGCGCTGCTGCTGATCGGAGGCGCCTGCCTCTACCTGTACCGGCGTTTCCGCCGGGCGGGCTGGCTCTGAAGCCGTCCGGCCTGGCGGCGTCCCGGCTGGCGCAGCTTCACCGCGACTAGGGCGTGCCCGGCTCGATCCCCGCAGCCTTCACCGCCGCACCCCAGCGCTTGAGTTCCGCGCCGATGAACTCGCCGAAGGCCTTCGGTCCCATGTGGACGGGATCGGCCCCCTGCTTCGAGAACGAATCGACCAGCTCCGGCAGCGCGAGCGCCTTGCGGACTTCCTCGTCGAGGCGACCGACGACCGCGGCAGGCGTGCCGCGCGGGGCAAGGAAGCCGTACCAGGCCAGCGACTCGTAGCCCGGCAGCGTCTCGGCCACGGTCGGCACGTCCGGCAGCACCGGGGAGCGCCTGGCTCCGGTCACCGCGATCGCCTTCAAACGGCCCGTCTTGATCATCGGCATGGTCACCGGCATCGACGGGATGTGCATCTGCACTGCGCCGCTGGCCACGTCGGCATTGGCCTGCGGCCCGCCCTTGTACGGCACGTGGGTCATGCGGATGCCGGCCATCACGCCGATCATCTCGGCCGACAGGTGCGAGTTGGTACCGGTGCCAGCCGATGCGTAGTTGATCAGCCCGGGCTTCGCCTTCGCCGCGGCGACCAGGTCACGGATCGAATGGATCGGCAGCGAAGGCGTGACCACCACCACGTTCGGAGACACCGCGAACAGCGCGATCGGCGCGAAGTCGCGCACGGTGTCATAAGGCAGCTTCGAGTAGACGAACGGGTTGATCGCGTGGCTCACGAATGCCATGTACAGCGTGTAGCCGTCCGGGTTCGCCTTGGCCACGAGGTCTGTCGCGATCACCCCGCCCGCCCCCGGCCGGTTGTCCACGAGGAACTGCTGCCCGGTGGAGGCCGAGAACTTCTGGGCGATCACCCGGGTCAGGATGTCCGAGGTGCCGCCGGGCGGAAACGGGATCGCGATGCGTACCGGGCGCGCAGGGTAGGCCTGCGACCAGGCAGTGCCTGCGAATGACAGCAATGCGGCAGTGCAGGCCACCGCCCTGCCCAGCCCCGATCGAACCTGATGCACGTCCATTCCGAGTCCCCCTGCGTATCCGTAGTCGACCTGCCACTCGCCGCTTCAGCAGCGTAGCCATCGCGTCGAACGTCTCTGGCGCCCGCGCCACGCCATTGTGCGTCCCTTCGCCGACGGCGACAAACGTCGCATCGATCCCGCGCGACCTGAGGCGTTCCACGCAAGCGCTGGCGAGGGCCGGCACGGTGTTGTCACATTGCCGGCGGCGAAGATCTCCGCGGTCCGTTCGGCCAGCGAAAAATGATCGCTGGCCGGGCCACCGGCCGAGACATCACCATGGATCCATACGACCTTCACGGGCGGCTCGACAGCCCCGTAACGCCTGATGGCCAGGCACTGCGAGACGCCGGTGACCCGGGTGGCGAAGTCTTCAGCAGCGCACGGAGCGGCCGTGGCGCTCATGGCCACCGCGCCCAGCAATGCCAGCCCGAGCAGCGCGCGTCCGATCGGCAGCAGCGTTCTCGTCCATGACTTGTCCAGGCCTTCCCTAGAGGAACGTTCCCGCCAGGCGGGTCACCTGTCCACCCATGCCCAGCTTGAAGCGCGCGATGCCCGTGCTGCGCTGGGTATTGACGCCGCCCAGATCAAGCTGGCGTACCCCGCGCTGCTTCAATGACTCCATGGCCTGCCATAGCAGCAGGTTGTGGGCACCCAGTCGGCGGCCGGTCTCGTCGGACCATCCCACCTGATAGGTAGCGGCGGTACCGTGCAGCAGGATCATGATCGCCGCCACGCGCGCGCCCCGATGATCGGCGCGCAGGATCAGCGCGCTGCGAGAAGCCGATCCGCGGGCCTTGACATAGTGTTCCATGAAGTTCGATGGCAACCCCACCACGCCGCGCCGCTCGCGCATGTCGTCTTCCTGCGCGAGCAGCCAGCGAAACTGTGCCGGGTTGGCACCCACCGCCTGCACGGTCATGCCGGCAGCTTCGGCCGCGACCAGGCGGTTTCGCCACTTGCCGTCAAGGCCGCTGCGCAGTTGCGCCAACGACTGGGTCAGGTCGAGGGTCACGGTGGCATAGCCGGTCATGACCCGCCGCCAGCCAGGCAAGCCGAGCTGGTCGCTTGCACCTTCGTCGGGCGTGAAGAAAGCGAAGCGTGGCCTGGACATCGGCAGTGACGCACGCAACTGCCGGTACACCTCGCGCTTGTCGGCCACTGACAGGGCTTCTGTCCAGACCGGACCGCGCGAACACAGCGCCACCGACACACAGCCAGCCAGGCTGCGGCCGATGAACTGCGCGAGCGCCACGACGCGTCCCTCGGACTCCGCCCAGGCCCGCCAGCACGGCACACCGATCAACCGCATGCAACTGCCGTAGGCCCAGTCCTGCTGCAAGGCGGCAGACGCGGCGGCGTGGTGACGATCCCAGTCGGCCACGTCGATGCCTTCCCATGACAGTTTCATGTGCCTAGAATCTCGAGGTGATGAAGAACACCCCACCCTGGTACGCACGATGGCGTCGCCCCCCGGCCGAGATGGTCATGGGACAAGTGATCGAGGAGCCACGCCCGACCGTGTGGGCCTTGTTTTGGTGCATCTGGTACCTGGGGATACCGCTGGCGTCGATGGGGATTGCACTCGACGTCCTGGTTCAGGCCCTCACAGGCCACTGCACCGGCGTCTGGTGCTGGTTCTGAGTGCAAGATGACAGGATTCAGCCAGGCAGGGAAGCCGCCCGCGAATCGCCTCGCATTCTGCCAGCACTCTCCCCTGCTGAGCGCGCTCTTGCGCGCCACCACCTTCGTGCTTTGCGCCCTGCTGCTGCAGCGAGCTCACGCCTACGACGGTCCGATGGTGGATGGCCATGCGCATTGGGGCGGCAGTTTCGCCGCGCAGGCGATCATTGAGCGCTATCGGGCGAACCGGGTCGTTGCCCAGGTCGTGATGCCGCGTTACCTGGGCGTTCGTGAAGATCTGCCTACGACCGACGAGGCAGTGCTCGAGGTCGCTGCGCGATACCCCGGCGAGATCTTCGTGCTTGCGGGCATGCAGCGCCCCGACTTCACGAACATGGACTGGAATGCACCGGACGACAACGCCCTCCGCATCCTGGCAGAGATAGACCAGAAGCTGGCCGACCGGAAGGTGTACGGCATCGGCGAACTCCTGGTGCGCCATTGGGCCTATCCCGGCGACGGCGGCCGGATCGGCCCGCATGCGGAGATCGACAAGACGGTGGATACCGTCTTCTTCCGAGCGGTCGCGACGGTAGCCATCAAGCACGACGCTCCGCTGGTGATACACATGGAAGGTTACCCGCAACTCGTCCAGCAGCTGGACGACGTGCTGCGCGAAATGCCGCGGCTCAAGCTGGTGTGGTCACACGGATGCGGTCGACTGAAGCCGGAGGTCATCCGCGAACTGCTGGCGCGCCATCCACGGCTGTATTGCGACCTCTCCAACATGACCAATACCGGGGGCTACGGGAGCGGCTGGCCTCGGGCCGAGGTGTTCACCGCGGCCATGGAGCAATGGGGCACTTTCCTGCCGGCCTACCGAACGCTGATCGTCGACTATCCTGATCGCTTCTTCGTGGGCATGGACGTCGCCCACCAGAGCCGCTGGTTGATGCGTCACGGCAATACCTTCGAGTTGCGCGTGAGTCGCACGCGTCAACTGCTCCGTCAATTGCCGCCTGAAGTGGCCCGCCGACTGGCCCATGGCAATGCAATCAGGATCTTCGGCCTGCCGATTTCTCAGGACGTTTCGAAGTAGCCGCATCGTAGTGAGCGCACGACGACCCTCTGGCGGCAACGCAGCGGTGGCTTCCGTCGGCGGGCCCTTTCAGGGCCGCTTGGGTGCGGCCACGCTGGCATTGCGCGGCGAAACCGTCAGGACCAGGCTACCACCGCTGATCAAGCCGCCTTCGGCCAGTTCAACCGTCGCAGTGCGATCCTGCTTGGTAAATACCAGCAGACTCGTCTTGCCGCGCACCGAGGAGATCAGGGTCCAGCCTTGCGCCGGGTAGGTGTCGACGAAGAAGCGAAAGGCAGCCTCTACATCGCGCCCTGCATCGGCCACCACACGGCCTACCCACTGGTCGCCCGAGCCAATGATCAGCGATCTCTCGGGTCTGAAAGTCGTGCCTGGCGGCAGAGCCGACTGGCCCACCGCATCGGTGGGCGACATTGTCTTGTCGCTCGCAGAACCACCACTGGTCTGCGGCGGCGTGGCCGCACAACCCGCCAGCACCCCTGCGCACAGCATCGTGGAAAGCAGTTTCTTCATGCCAGTCCTTTCACAGCATGTTAGGCGATCAGCCTGGCCGTTGCAAACCGCCCCTATAGGACTGCAGGGCGCGGGGGTCAGGCCGCCCTGCGTGTGCAGCCGTTCCACGCGCTTGTGATTGGCCTGTTCGCCGGCCGCAACTTCAGGTAGATCAACTCCGAGCCGTCGCGCCGGTGGCGTCTTGCGAGCTCGACGATTGCCTGGCGGAGCGCGACATTCTTGTCGGGGCTGCGCTCGTACCGAAGCGAACACGCGCTCATGCGAACGGGGATTCGAACACGTCGAACGAGCAAGCCCAATCGCGACGACAATCCAAACTTGAAATCTACCGTCGAGGTGCGTTTTGGATCCTGACTTTCAACCTGACGTAGAGGCACTGACTCGGGCCCTTTCTCTGATGCACGAGGGACCGACGGCAGCCCACCCCAAAGCGCTACCAACCGCGTTGCCAGAAAAGGGGGTCAGTTCGCGTCAAGCGATGGAATGGCTTGCGCCCCATGTTTTCAATTCAGCAGCGTACCTGGACTCGGAATTGGCTGCCGCGCATATGGATCCCCCTACGCCGTGGATCACTTGGGCCACGACGCAATGGAACGCTCGACTGAACCAAAACCTGCTTCACCCCGCCACCGCCCCAACCGCAAGACCACTCGAACATCAGGTGGTCAGTTGGCTGGCACCCTATTTCGGGATGACTGGTGGACACATGACACCCGGCTCTACGCTGGCGAACTTGACTGCGCTCTGGGCCGCTCGCGATTGCGCTGGCGTGACCGAAGTCGTTGCCTCAGATATGGCCCATCTGTCGATTGCCAAGGCCGCAAAGATTCTCGGATTGACGCTGCGCCAAATACCGACTGACACCATGGGAGCCATGGCAGAAGACGCATTGCCTTCTGACTTGACCCGATCAGCGCTCGTATTGACTGCCGGCACGACCAGTACGGGCACCGTTGATCCGTTGGCGCTATCTGGTCTTGCCGCATGGACCCATATTGACGCCGCCTGGGCAGGACCCCTGCGATTGACCCGAATGAGCAGCCGCCTCGATGGCCTTGAGAAGGCCGACTCTGTAGCGGTCTCTGCGCATAAATGGTTTTTTCAGCCTAAAGAGTCCGCGTTGATTTTCTTCAAGGATGTCAGCAAGGCGCATGAAGCGATCAGCTCAGGCGGTGCGTACCTGGCAGCGCCGAACATCGGAGTACTAGGCTCACACGGTGCGATGGCGGTCCCCTTGCTTGCCACACTGATGGCCTGGGGCAGAGAGGGGCTCGCAGCCCGAATTGAAAAGTGTATTCACGTCGCCGAAATCATTGCCAATCATGTCAGCCAGGATGATCGCCTGGAATTGCTTGCTTGGCCCGTCACCGGTGTTGTGAACTGGAGACCGAAGGACCCCCGATTGTTCGACGGCTGGTATCAGTCACTACCCCAAGGCATGGTGTCTACCACCACGCTTAGAGGCGAAAAATGGTTCAGGAATGTGATCGCCAATCCGAGCGCCAATGCATCAGCCATCACTGACGCTATCAAGGCCGTGCATCTGTGACACAAGAGCCCTCAATTCATGCTTGACTATCTGTCTCCCACGGGATCCGTCATTGCGCCGCGTCGGTCCCCGTGCTCACATCATGGCATCGTTAAGCCTCGAAGCGGGTGGTTATGCAGATATTCCTTAACGGCTGCGACACGCAGCCTTTGTCATTGCATCGAGAGGAATCTGGTTAGCTTGCCGCCATTCATAAGGTACGTTCTGTACAACGCCTTTTCCAGTAGCCATCTTTTCCCTGAATACAGTCGCAGAATGCACCAGCACCTTCCTTTCAACACAATCCCATTCGGCATCAATAAGGCTTGACCATGCGACGATGCCATCAACTGTTTGGACCACTTTATAATTAACTAAA
>CANHBC010000112.1 GCA_947458835.1 Betaproteobacteria bacterium
AAGGCCGTTCGGCAAGGAGAAGCTGTTCATTCATCCCAAGCTGATGCAACTGCTTGCTTGGGACAACAACCAGTTCCAGCCGTACGCCTGAAGGCCGCCGATGAACTCCGCGGCGGGTCGTCGTCGGCCACTTCCGCCGTGCGACTAGATCAGGTAATCCCCCCGTTTTCCGTAGCCGTCAGAAGTAGACCTACGCGGCCATGGCCAGCCGCTGTTTCGGGATGCAGCCGTCACGATGGCGCAGACGCAGCGAGGCGTCCGCTCGCGCGCCACGACGCCCGCGTCTCACTGAATCGCGAACGACTCCCGCGCCGTGCCCTGCTGTTCGGCGGCGGCCAGCCAGCGCGGCGTCTTGCCGCGTCCGGTCCAGGTTTTCCCGCTCGCCGGATCTCGATATTTCGGCTCGACGGTCTTGCGTATCCTGGACGGTACCGTGCGTTCGCCAGACACCCCGAACTGTACGACCTTGCGCAACTGGCCAAGGGTGATGTCGTGTTTCTGCATCAGCGCCATGATTTCCATCAGCGCCGGCGTCTTGTCCGCTTGCTTGAGTTGCTCAGCCGTTTTCTGAAGTGTCGCGATTTTCTTTTCGATCGCGTCCAATGTGAGTTTGGGCATGAGTTAATCCTTCCCCTCTCCAACAACAATTGAACATTATAACAGAAATGGTCATAGTTGTCAGCGAGGTGTCGGATCGATAAAGAAAGCAGCCCTTCTGCCGATTGCTATCGTGCGTCCTCTGGCGGCGTCGAGCACGCCTGCTCGCCCGTGAATTCCTGAACCTGGGGATCAGTACCATGCCCTTTCCTCGCATTCTCCGTGTGCTCTCCGCTCTGCCGTTGGCGTGTCTGTGTGGCTGGGCCCCTGCAGCCGACATGCGTCCGCAGTCCCTGCTGCAGGGCGCCTCGCTCGTGTCGGCCACCCACCTGATCGAAGCGCAGCAGGGGTCTTTGCTGTCCACCCGCGTGGCAGGCGTGGTCGGCGGCGGCTTCGAAACGGCGCGCGGTACGTGGGTCGGCTTCGACCGCTGGTATTCCACCAAATGGCAGGACGCGCGCTTTACCTGGATGACGGAACTGTCTCCCCATGTCGGTGTGATCTGGGGCCTCAGTACCGGTGAGCGGGGCGAGAAGTACGAGATCGAGCCCAGCCTGAAACTCGGGTTCGCGATCCATGCGCCCGTCACCAGGACCACGGCGTTGTCGCTGCGTGCAACGAGCATCTTCGGCGGGCGGTTGCGTGAGCGGGCGTGTCTGGCGAACTACGGTGCCATCGGCGGCGTGCAGTCGGTGAACTGCCGCCTCGCGGCATCGGTACTGCCGCCCGACCAGACACTCGGCTATCTGTTCAACGAGAAGCCCTACCAGAAAGACACGTTTTCCCTGCAGTTCGCCTGGCACTTCTGACCGGTGGCGGGCTGGATGCAAGACATGCCAAAGAAAGGTTCGCACATGAATCGACTGCCCCTGAAACGCGGGATCGAGGCCCTCCTGGCTGTGCTGGTCGCGGCTGCGCTGTCCGGTAATGCGGTTGCGCAGAATCGGCCGAGGCCGAACGCCCCGGCCAGCCCGGTCCTGCAGTCGTGGATGAGTCCCGAGGTTGGCGCCGCGTGGGCGTCGGGCTACCGCGGGCAGGGCATCACCATCACGATCGTCGATGACTTCAGCAGCGCCAGTCGCTTCCGGGGCAACCTCAGCGGCGCGAGCGAGCGCCTGCGCCACGGCGAGTGGACGCGCAAGGAGGCGGGGCTGATCGCGCCGTCTGCAACCCTGCGCTCGCACGATTTCGCCACCGGGCGCACCGTGCCCCTCAACACCGGCTTCAATGTGCTCAACCTGAGCTACGGGATGATGGCGACGGCCGGATTGGGCACCGTCGGCTGGTCGGCCCAGGAAAGCTCGATCCTGCTTTATGCCGGTGAAGGCCGGGCCGTGGTCTCGAAGGCGGCCGGCAACGATGCGGTGGCGGTCGGCCAGCCCAACGCGGCCGGCACCCTCGACTACCTCAACCGCGACCTCATCGGCAAGCCGTCGGCGATCTTCGTCGGCGCGTTGAGCCGCAACGGAACGGTGGCGGCGCCCGCGTCCATGGCTTCGTACTCGAACTTTGCGGGCGCGGATGTCACCGTACAGAACCAGTTCGTGGTCGTGGGCGTTGAAAGCAGCAAGACCGGGCTGGCGGGCACGTCCTTCGCCGCCCCGATCGTGTCCGGCTATGCGGCCATCCTCGCGAGCAAGTTCACTGCGGCGACGCCCAACCAGATCACCAGCCAGTTGCTGACCACGGCCCGCCAGGACACGGTGCAGGGCTACAACGCGGCCATCCACGGTCGTGGCGAAGCCAGCATCACGCGTGCGCTGTCGCCGGTCGCGATCCAGTAGGCCACAACGGCGGTGGCGTGCCGCCGCGGGACGCGAGCGTCAGGTTGGGTGTCATTTTGCTGTCAGTTCATTAATAACCATTTTGCGGCAATAATCCACGTGCGCAAAGTGTGCAGAATGGTACGATCCGTCTATCGATTATTACTGGTAGATGGCAATGGATGTGGCATCGCAAGACAAGCCGCCGGCAGGATCGGCGGCGGACGGCGCTTCGCCGGGCGCTTCAGGCGAGGGGGCGCCGGGTAGCGACGCGTCTGCCGAGTCCCCGTCGGTCGACGGGCTGGAGGCCTGCCTGCTCTGGGTGCTCGAGCACGTCGGCCGGCCGATGTCCCGCGCGGCGCTGCGTTCCCGGGTCGCGCGCGATCCGGGCCGCTGGACGCTGGACGAGGCGGTCGAGGCGCTGGAGAGTCTCGGCATTCGTTGCCATGACGGTCGACTGGACGCCTTCGATGCGTTTTCGATGGGCGCGCTCACGCTGGTGCCGACCACCGGCGGCGGTGCGCTGGTCCTCACTGGAGCGTCCCGGGCCGGGGATCCGCTCGCCTTCGTCCCCGACGAGGGCGGTGTGCGTCCGGTCTCGAAGGCCTGGCTCGAGCAGGCACAGGCTGGCCCGGGTATCGCGCTGACCCCGCCGGAGCCAATCACCGCCGAGGAAGTGGGCAAGCCGCGTGGCCGTTACGGGCACTGGTTCTGGGGCCCGATCCTGGCGGCCCGGTCGGTCTATGCCCAGGTGGCCGCGGCCGCGCTGCTGACCAACGTGTTCGCGCTCACCGCGGCGATGTTCTCGATGCTCGTCTACGACCGCGTGATGCCGAACAACGCGTTCGAGACGCTGTGGGCGCTGCTGTTCGGGGTGACGCTGGTGCTGGTGAGCGATTTCGCCATCCGGACGATCCGCGCCTACTTCCTCGACGTGGCCGGTGCGCGCGCGGACATGGTCATGGCAGACACCGTCTTCGAGCAGGTGGTCGAGATGGAGATGCAGGCGCGCAAGGGCAGCTCGGGTGGGCTCGCCAGCGTGCTGAAGGAGTTCGATTCGCTGCGTGAACTGCTGACCTCGGCCACGCTCACCACGCTGATCGACATCCCGTTCGCGCTGTTGTTCATCGCCGTGATCTGGTGGGTCGGCGGGCCCCTGGCCTGGCTGCCGATCATCGTGGCGCCGCTGGTGGTGCTGGTGAGCGTGGTGGTGCAGCCGCAGTTGCGCCGCCTGGTGCAGATGAGCTACGAGGAAGGCCACAACAAGCACGCGGTGCTGGTGGAGACGCTGGGCGGCATCGAGACCATCAAGACCCTGGGTGCGGGTTCGATGATGCGCCGGCGCTGGCAGGACGCCGTCGCGCTGCAGTCGCGCGTGGGCCTGAAGTCGCGGATGATCGCCCAGGTCGCGGGCAACGCCGCCAACCTGGGCTCGCAGGTAGTGTGGATCGGCACCGTCACCATGGGGGTGTTCCTCGTGGCCAACGGTGAGATCGGCTCCGGTGCGATCGTGGCCTGCTCGATGCTGGCCGGGCGTACGGTGGCGCCGCTGGCGCAGCTCGCCCAGTTGCTTACCCGGCTCAACCAGTCCCTGGCGAGCTACAAGGCGCTCGACACCGTGATGCAGGCGCCGCGTGAGCATACGGAGAACGCTGCCTACATCCACCGCGAACGCTTCGCGGGGCGGATCGAGTTCCGCAACGTCAAGTTCTCGTATCCGGGACAGAAGCAGGGCGGGCTGGACGGGGTCAGCTTCACCATCGCCGCGGGCGAGCGGGTGGCCCTGCTGGGGCGCCTCGGATCCGGCAAGACCACCGTTGCCAAGCTGATCCTGGGGCTCTACCAGCCGCAGGAGGGTTCGATCCTGATCGACGGCATGGATGTCCGCCAGATCGATCCGGCCGACCTTCGGCGCAGCATCGGTGCGGTGATGCAGGATGTCTGGCTGCTCAGCGGCACTCTCAAGCAGAACATCGCGCTGGGCGCCGACGACCCGACCGACGCGCAGCTGATGGAAGCGGCGCGCATCTCCGGGGTACACGATTTCGCCGCGACCCATCCGGATGGCTACGGGCTGATGCTGCGTGAGCGTGGCGAGGGGCTCTCGGGCGGACAGCGTCAGGCGGTGACCATCGCCCGCGCGCTGGTCAAGAACCCGCCGCTGCTGCTGCTCGATGAACCCACCAGTTCGATGGATACGGGCAACGAGCGCCAGGTGATCGACCGGATGAAGTCCGCCTTCAAGGAGAGCACCGTACTGGTCATCACCCACCGCGCCACGCTGCTCGACCTGGTTGACCGGGTGATCGTGCTCGACGCCGGCAAGGTGGTCGCCGATGGACCCAAGGCCGCGATCCTGGCGCCCGCAGTTGCACCCGCGGCCGCGCGTGCGCCCGCAGGGGGAGTCTGAACATGTCCGAGAAAGAACCTGTGCCGGTGCAACTGCCGGTCAAGCCCCCGGTGAAGCAGCCCAGCGAGTCGGGCATTGCCTACTCGATCCGCATCGGCAAGCCGCACCAGGTATCGGTGGGACTGCTCTACGCGATCATCGCGGTGTTCGCCGTGCTGATCGTCTGGGCGGCCTACGCCGAGGTCGAGACGCTGACGCGTACCGACGGACGCGTGATTCCGTCGGCGCGGCTGCAGGTGGTGCAGAACCTGGAAGGCGGCATCGTGCGCGAGATCCACGTGCGCCAGGGCGAGGCCGTGGAGAAGGGCGCCCTGATCGTCAGCCTGTCGCCCACCCAGGCCGGTGGTGAGTACGAAAGCCGCAAGACGCAGGCGGTTGCGCTGCTTGCGCGCTCGGCTCGTCTGAACGCCGAGGCCTCGGGTGCGGACAGGCCCGTGTTCTCCCCGGTGGCCCAGCGTGAGGGTCCCGACTATGTAGCCGCGGAGCTGGCCGAGTTCACCAGCCGACGCGGCCGGCTCGACACGGAACTGTCGGTCATCGATTCGCAGATCGTGCAGCGGCGCAAGGAGGCAGAGGACACGCGGGTCTCGCTGGCGACCATCGAAGGCACGCTGAAGTCGGCCCGGGAAGAGCATGCCATCGTGTCCCGGCTGGTGGAGCGCGGGCTCGAGCCGCGGCTGGAGCTGGTGCGCCTGGAGGGTCGCCTGCGCGAGATGGAGGGCAGGCGCGATTCGGCTCGCCTGGCCATCCCGCGGCTGGAGGCGGCGATCGACGAACTGCAGGGGCGCCGTTCGGCCACCCAGCGCCAGTACCGGACCGACGCCGCCGCGGAACTGAGCAAGATCACCGGCGAGCTCCGGGCGCAGGAAAAGCTGCTGCCGGTGTTGTCCGACCGCGTGGACCGGACCGAGCTGCGCGCGCCGATGAAGGGCATCGTCAACCGCCTGTTCGTCTCGACTGTCGGCGGGGTGGTCAAGCCGGGCGAGGCCCTGGCCGAGATCGTGCCGGCCGACGACCAGCTGGTGATCGAGGCCCGGATCCCGCCCAAGGACATCGGCTTCGTGACCATCGGCCAGCCGGCGCGCGTGAAGCTGACCGCCTACGACTACGCGATCTTCGGCTCGATGGAGGGCGTGGTCACCCAGATCACGCCCGATGCGGTGCAGGTCGACGAGCGTGAGAGCTTCTACCTGGCGCGCATCGAGACCCGTACCACCATGATGGAAGTGCTCGGCCGCAAGCTGCCGATCCTTCCCGGCATGCAGGCGCAGGCCGACATCATCACCGGGCGCAAGACGGTCCTGAACTACCTGACCAAGCCCCTGGTGGCGATGAAGGAAAACGCCTTCAGGGAGCGTTGAGCGGCCATGGACGACAAGCGTGTGAGGGTCGGATGCGGACTGAGCGGCGATGGGGAGTGCATGCAGCTCGTGCTGCACGGGCTGCCCGATGACTTCACGGGGTCGCGCAGGGTCCGCATCCATCGCCGACTGTGCAGTCAGCTGCTGCGGTCGCTGGAGTCGATGCTGGTGCAGCGATCGGTACCGCCGACCCCGGAGGACGACGGGCTGTCACACCTGACCCGTGAGCAGCTGCGTGCAAGGGAAGCGGTGTCCCGGGCCGAGCGCGATCAGCACAGCGCCCAGGGTGGCGTCGAGGATCCGGTGATCGACCTGCACGTGGGCGCGATGCTCGGTGGCGTGCGGGTGAAGCTGTACGGCTACCACGGCCTGCTGATGGACCTGCCGCTGTCGCGCGTCAATGCCCAGTCGCTGCTGCTGGCGCTCGACGAAGTCTCGCGCGCCGGACAGTGGGGGCTGCCGATGCCCCTCTGGGTCAATACGGCAGCGGAGATCTCCACGCTGACCGGCGAAGTCCTGGCGCGGGCCCGTCAAGCCGCGCGTGCGTACTGAATGCATTGTGAATGCATTGAACCTTTCCAGAGAGCTTTCATGAAACCCATCCTCGGTCTGGCTGCACTCGCCCTGTCCGCACCGTATTGCCTCACCCTTGCCGCCGAACGGCCGCTGCCGCCACCGGCGGTGCCGGTGATCAAGGTGCCCTCGGCGGTCGTTGCTCCGGATCCGGCGCTCGCCTCGGCGGGCCAGGCGATCGGCTCCGAGCTGATCGCCTACCTGGATGCCTTCCTGCCTACGGCTCGCAGCCCCGGCAAGGACGGCAACACCGTGGTGTTCCGGGAGCGGGTCGCTGCTGCGGTGACGTCGCATCCGGACGTGCGCGCGACCACCGAACTGGCCCTCGGACTCGCTTTCTCCACCCAGGAGGCCGCCGCTGCGCGCCTGCCCCAGGTCGTTGGCAGCTCGGAGTCGGGGCGACGTCGGTTCGATGCCGTGCGCTTCCCGAACTTCAGCGGAACGCCCGAGCGTACCCAGCATGGAGCTGCGGTCGGCGTCACGGCCCGCCAGCTGCTGTATGACTTTGGCGCGGTCGATCGCAGCGTGGAGGCTGGAGAGCGGCGCGAACGCGCCGGCCAGGCGAGGCTCGACGGCGAGCGCTCCGCGCTGGCGCTGCGCGCGGTGACGGCGTTCTACGAACACTACCGCGCCCGTACCCAGCTCGCGCTGGCGCGCCACAGTGCCGACGCGCAGAACACGCTCGTGCTCTACCTGGACGAGCGCTTCAAGGTCGGCGGCGGCACCCAGGCCGATGTGGTGCGCGCCCGGGCCAAGTACACCGAGAGCCTGGCCCAGGTGGCGGTGATCGAGAACCGCCTGCGCGGCGCGGAGGCGGCCTACCTGGAAGCCTTCGGGGTGCCGCCCCGCGGAGAACCGCAGCCGCCGGACGTGCCGGTGCCGACGATGGGGCGGCCCGCCGGCTCGGGCCCGGTGCCGAACCCGTCCCTGCGCGAGGCCGATGCGGTCCGCGAAGCGGCCATCGCGGAAGTGGCGGCAGCGCGTGCACGGGCACTGCCCGTCGTGAGTGCCGAAGTCTCGGTGAACCGGCGCGATCTCTCGGGCAACGGGACGCCGGGCACGGATACGACCGCCCTGTTCGTGCTCCGACAGAACCTCTACACCGGTGGCGCCGACACGGCGCGCATCGGGCTGGCGGCGCAGCGGCGCAATCAGGCGATGTTCGAGTACGACGCCGTCGCCCGCGAGGTCGAGCGTGCGCTGCAGCAGGCGGTCGCCGACGTGCAGAACGGCGAGCGCATCGTCGCCGCCCGGATGCAGACGGCCGAGGACACGCGTGAATCGCTGCGCGCGGTGCGCGAGCAGTTTGTCTACAACCGCGGCTCCCTGCTCGACCTGCTGCGCTCGCAGGAGGAGCTGTACCAGGTCAGCCGCGACCTGATCGACTCGGTCGTGGACCGGTCGCTGGCCCGTTACCGCCTGCTCCACGTCACCCCGGGGCTGGCCGGATTGTTCGGCATCGATACGCCGGTGATGCGTCGCGAATAACACAAACGTGTTTTGGTGTCATACTCGCGCGGTTTATGCAGGATGCGCAGATTCGTTTGTGTAGTTTCAAAGGATCCAATTATGCAAAAAAGCGAAAAAGCTTCGATCCGTACGCCGGGACGTGTGTTCGCCCGCTCGGCTCCCATCGCCACGCTGTTCCTCGCGCTGGGCGGTTGCGCATCCCTGCAGCCTGAACCGCTGACCGACGTCGAACTGACCCAGCAGTCCCGTGCCGACCGTGCGGCTGCGCGCGCCAATGTCGAGCCGATCACCCAGGCGCTGACCCTGCCGGAGGCGCAGGCGCGTGCGCTCAAGTACAACCTCGACCGTCGGGTACGCCTGATGGAAGAAGCCCTGGCCCTCAGGCAGACCGACCTCAGCCGCCTGGACATGCTGCCCAAGCTGATCGCGCAGGCCGGTTACACGTCGCGCGATCGTGACCGCATCACCAGCAGCGTGGACCTGGCGACAGGGCAGGTGGCCCCTTCGCGCTACCTGTCCCAGGAGAACAGCCATACCCTGTCGGAGTTCGGGGTGAGCTGGAGCCTGCTCGACTTCGGCCTGGGCTACTACAACGCCCGTCAGGCGTCGGATCGCTTCCTGATCGCCTCCGAGCGTCGCCGCCGCGCCATGCACCTGCTGATGCAGGATGTCCGCGTGGCGTTCTGGCGTGCCGCCAGTGCGCAGAAACTCGAGACGCGGCTGCGCCAGACGGTCGCCGAGGCGGAGAAGGCCCTGGCGGACGCCCGTCGCGCGGAGGCTGGGCGTATCCGCAACCCGATCGACGGGCTGCGCTACCAGCGGCAACTGCTGGAGAACCTGCGCCTGCTGGAATCCATCACCCAGGAGCTGTCAGCGGCCCAGGTCGACCTCGCGCAACTGATCAATGCGCCGATGGGGACCGTGCTGCGGGTGGTCGAGCCCTCGGGTAACGCGCTGCCCGGTGGCGAGGTGCTGATGCTGCCGGTGGAGTCGCTCGAGGAGGCCGCGCTGATGGCCAACGCGGACGTGCGTGAACAGTATTACAACGCACGCATCGCGCGCGTCGAGGCGCGCCGCACGCTGCTGCGGCTGTTCCCGAACGTGACCTTCAACTACGGCACGAACTACGACACCGACCGCTTCCAGGTGAACAACCAGTGGAACGAGGCCGGAATCCAGCTCTCGTTCAACGTGCTCAACGTGTTCACGGCCAACCGGCAGCTGGCATTCGCCGAGGCCGGGATCGCGCTGGCCGACCAGCGACGCGTTGCCGCGCAGATGGCGGTGATCGCCCAGGTCCACCTCGCCCGGCTGCAGCTCGGCAACGCGCTGCGCCAGTACGAGCGGGCCGGACAGATCTACCAGACCGACCAGCGCCTGGCCGATTTCACGCTCGCGCGTGAGCAGGCGCAGCTGCAGAGCCCGCTGGATCGCGTGAGCGCACAGACTGCCGCCATCCTGAGCGAGCTGCGTCGCTACCAGGCGCTCGCCCAGGCGCAGGCCGCCGATGCGCGGCTCGAGGCCACGCTGGGCGTCGAGCCGGCGATCGGCAGCGTCTCCGAGACATCGCTCAAGGAACTCGTGCAGCAGTTGAGCAACGCGCCGCGCTGGACAGGTCGAGTTGCGCCTGCCTCGAAGGCGAAATGACAGGATGCGAATGAAGACGTCGAACACCCTCCTGCTGTTGCTCGGCCCGGCCGCGGCGCTCTGGACCGGCCTCGCGGCCGCCCAGCCAGCCGGACCGGGACCCGCGGGCAAGGCGCCGGTCACTGTCGCGCCCGAGTCGGTCGCCGTCCAGTCCGACACGCGTGCGCAACTCACCGCGCGCCAGTACACCACGCTGGCGGCCGAGATCGGGGCCAAGATCGAGAAGTTGCCGATCCCGGAAGGTGGGACATTCAAGGCGGGGCAGGTACTGGTGAGCTTTGACTGCGCCATTCAACGCGCGCAGTTGCAGCGCAGCGAGGCTGAACTGGCGGCCGCCGAGTTCACCTACAAGGCCAACGCCGAACTGGAGAAGCTCAATTCGGTCGGGCGTCTCGAGGTCGATCTCGCGCGCACGTCGGTCCTGCGTTCCACGGCCGACGTGTCGGCCAACCGCGCGACGGTGGAGAAGTGCACGATCGTCGCGCCGTTCTCGGGCCGTGTGGCCGAGCAGAAGGTCCGTGAACAGCAGTTCGTCCAGGCCGGGCAGGCGCTGCTCGATGTGCTGGACGATTCCGTGCTGGAAGTGGAGTTCATCGTCCCCTCGCGCTGGCTGCTGTGGCTCAAGCCGGGCGGTACGCTGAGCGTTCGCATCGACGAGACCGGGCGCAGCTATCCCGCCCGGTTTACCCGGATCGGGGCGCGGGTCGACCCGGTCAGCCAGTCGGTCAAGGTCGCCGCCGCGATCGACGGGCGGTTTCCTGAGCTGGTCGCAGGCATGAGCGGTCGCATTTCCGTCAACGCGCCACGAGGCCGATAACGCCCCGCTGGCTGCGCCTATTTCTCGCAGGGTGGGCGATCCCCGCACTGCACAATCCCTAGAGTTGGAGTACACATGACCTACACCGCCCGTACGTTCTGGAACGCCTTTGCCCGCACGACCTTGGTACCCGAGGGCAAGGCTTCAGTTCGTCAGGGTGCTGCGGGGCGCAAGGCGCTGCGACGCAGCGGTGCGCAGCCGATGGTGCTCGAGCAGCGGTTCATGTTCGATGGTGCAGGGGCCGCGGAGATCGTGCAGGCACTGCCCATGGATCTGCCCGACGCAGCGGAAGACCGCGGTGCGTCGTCCGATCCGGTGTTGGCCTCGTTGGGTTACCTCGCCGCCGAGGGCGGCGCAGTGCCGGGCGAGGGCCTCGCGCAGAACCTGGTGGCCGTAGCCAACGACGCGTTCAGCGCCCAGGCGCAGCAGACGCTCAACGCCGCCCTGGGCGGGGTCAACCGGGTCCTCGCCGACCTGCCGCGGCGGGACGACTTCAACCGCATCCTGAGCGACGCGTTCGGAAACACGGCCAGTGACAGCGCAGCCTTCCAGGCGCGGCTGGACGCGCTGGCAGCCCCCCTGCTCGAGGGCGGGCTGGGCATCGAAGTCGAGCTGCGCAGCGGCAGCGAACTGCGCGGCATGGCTGGCGCTTACGCAGCAGCCGGGCACGACGGGGCCGAGCGCATCTATGTGAACGCCGACTGGATCGAGAACGGTGCGTCCGCGGAGCAGGTCGCGCGGGTGCTGGTCGAAGAGTTCGGCCATGCACTGGATCAACGCCTCAACGCGGCGCTCGACACCGCCGGCGACGAAGGCAAGGTGTTCCGTGCACTGGTGACCGAAGGTCGGGTGAGCGATGCTGACCGCAGCCGGTTTGCGCAGTTCGATGATTCGGCCACGCTGAGCATCGAGGGCAGCAGCGTGCTGGTCGAGAACTCGGTCACCACCAATGGCGATATTCCGTCCATCGCCGTCGACCAGGATTCACGCAATACCACCGCCACGTCGCTCGGGCTGGAAGGTCTGAACTATTCGTATCCCGAGGACCTGTACGCCACGATCACCGAGATCCCGTCGCACATCACGCTCTGGAAGCAGGATGGCGTGACTCAGGTGAGCGCGTCGGACACGCTCACCATTGCCGAACTGCAGGGGCTGACCTACAAGACGGTGGCCGACGTCTCCGGTAGCGGCTGGCTGGCCTGGACGATCACTGAGCAGTCGGGCGACGATGCCCCGCTGGTCCAGAAGCAATCGATCACCGTCCGTGACATCGGCGAGGGCGAGTGCCACGAACACGATGAGGCGGAGTACGCAGCCCCCGGCCTGGCGATCGACAACGTCGAGTACAACGAAGGCGCGGGCACCGTCACGTTCACCGTCACGGTCACCGGCGCCTTCGACAGCCCGTTCACGGTCGAGTACCAGACGCGCAACGGCTCTGCGCTCGCGCACACCGATGCGCAGGGCAATGTGCTGTACCTGGACGCCGCGACGAACGGCTACTACACCTGGGACGAGGTCTCTTCCGCCTACACCCTGGTGGAGAATCCCGGCACGCTGGTCCTTCGCGACTACCAGGCGATGCGCGGCGTGCTCACGTTCCAGCCTGACGGTGCCCAGACCCGTACGCAGACAGTCCAGGTTTCCATCTACAACGACGTGGTGTTCGAGGGCGCCGAAGCCTTCTACCTCGACCTCACCGGGTCCGCCTACCACGAAGACGAAGTGGAAGATTCCGACGGTGATGACGGCGATCACCACGACGAGTACAGCCACAGCGATCACGGCGGCGATCACCACTATCAGGCGGACGCCGATGGCGGCGACCACCACGACGGTGCTTACGAATATCCCCCGATCAAGGTCACCGGCGTGGCGATCATCCGTGACGACGGCTACGGCCTCGGCGGGAACGACGATGACCGCAACGGCTTGCCCGACGCACAGATCCGCGTGCCGGAAGTTCCGGCGACCATCACGCTCGATGAGACCGGCGCGAACGGCGTGCGGTCCGGCTTCGGCAGCTTTGCCGATCACTTCGTCACGGATGCCTCGGTCTTCGGCACCGACGGGCCGGGCTCGATCAGCTATGCGCTGAACCTGGGCGGCACCGATGTCGCTTCGGGCCTGTACGCGCTGGATGCGGCCGACACGCTCACCACTGACGGCGACGGCTTCGGCCAGGGCGCCGCGATCCTGCTCAATCAGGTGGGCGGGGACATCGTCGGTACCGTCGACGGCGTCGAGTACATCCGTCTGTCGGTGGATGCCACCAGCGGCGTGGTCACCTTCAGCCAGACGCGCAATGTCTGGCACTCGGACGCTGCCGACGCAGACGATGCCGCCAGCCTGACGGTCGCCGGAGGCAAGCTCGCGCTGGTGCAGAAGGTAACCGATGCCGACGGCGACAGCGACACCGCGGCGTACGACCTGGGCGCCTACGGCAGCTTCAGGATCCTCGACGACGGCCCGGCCGCAATGACGCGCATGCCGGAAGTGTCGGCAACGATCGTGCTGGACGAGACCGATGCGGCAGGGACTCGCTCGGGCTTCGGCAGCTTCGCCGACCACTTCGTCACCGACGCCACGGTGTTCGGCAGCGACGGAGCCGGCAAGATCACCTACGCGCTGAACCTGGGCGGGACCGATGTCGCCTCGGGGCTGTACGCACTCGACACGACCGACACTATCACTGGCGACGGTGACGGCGTCGGTCAGGGCTCGGCGATCGTGCTGAATCAGGTGGGCAGTGACATCGTCGGCACCGTGGGCGGTGTCGAGTACATCCGACTGTCGGTGGATGCCACCAGCGGCGTGATCACGTTCACCCAGACGCGCAACATCGCGCATCCGGACGCTGCCGATGGCGACGACCTCGCCAGCCTGACGGTGGCCGACGGCCTGTTCACGCTGGTGCAGACGGTGACCGATGCCGACGGCGACACGAGCACCGCCGCGCTCGACCTCGGCGCCAACAGCGCTCTGGGCATCCGGGACGACGGCCCGGTCGCAATGACGCGCACGCCCGAAGTGCCGATGACCATTACCCTGGACGAGACCGATGCGGCAGGGACTCGCTCGGGCTTCGGCAGCTTCGCCGACCACTTCGTCACCGACGCCACGGTGTTCGGCAGCGACGGAGCCGGCAAGATCACCTACGCGCTGAACCTGGGCGGGACCGATGTCG
>CANHBC010000113.1 GCA_947458835.1 Betaproteobacteria bacterium
CCCGCCGCGGCCCAGCAAGCGCGAGGCGCCCAGCCGCAGCCTTCCGGATCGGGCGGCCCGCAGCCTGCATCCGGCGCTGCCGGACAAGGACAGCCCGGCCCTGGGAGCGTCGTCGTACCGCAGCAGCCGGCCACCTCCGGCTTTGCGCCACTGCCGGAGACCTCGGGCGGTCCGGCTGCGCCGGTGGTGCAGACGTTCTCGCCCGCCGGCCCCGCGGGCAGCCCGGGTCTGCCACGCTGAGCCGCGCAGCGAGCCCGCAGGCGCCCGCCAGCCGCCCGCCATCGGCGATGCGGCGCACAATCGGGGCATGAAGCCACCGAAACGACTCGAGCCGCTGATCGAGGAAGGATTGATCGACGAGGTCGTCCGCCAGCTGATGAGCGGCAAGGAAGCCAACGTCTACGTCGTGCGCAGCGGCGGCGAGACGCTGTGCGCGAAGATCTACAAGGAGGCAACCCACCGCAGCTTCCGGCAGGCGGTCGACTACACCGAGAATCGCCGGGTCAAGGGCAGCCGCCAGGCGCGCGCGATGGCCCGCGGGTCGCGCTTCGGGCGCGAGGTGCAGGAGGCGGCATGGCAGTCCGCCGAAGTCGATGCCCTGCGCCGCCTGGCCGGCGCAGGGGTCAGGGTGCCGGAACCGCGCAACTTCTGCGACGGCGTGCTGCTGATGGAAATGGTCGCCGACGCCGATGGCAACGCAGCGCCGCGGCTCAACGACGTACTGTTCACGCCCGAGGAGGCGTTACAGCACCATCGGTCGCTGCTGCGCGAGGTGGTGCTGATGCTGCGCGCCGGCGTGATCCACGGCGATCTGTCGGAATTCAACATCCTGCTGGCCGAGGATGGCCCGGTGATCATCGACCTGCCGCAGGCGGTCGATGCCGCCGGCAACAACCACGCGAAGCGGTTGCTGGTGCGCGACGTGGTGAATCTGCGCAACTTCTTCGGCCGCTTCGCGCCGTCACTGGCGGGCACGGATCATGGCCACGAGATCTGGGATCTCTACGAACGCGGCCTGCTCGACCCGGCGACGGAACTGACCGGCCGGTTCGAAGGCGACCTCGGAGAGGTGGACATCGACGGGGTGATGCGCGAGATCGACGACGCGCTGGCCGAGGAGGCCGCGCGCCGTCTGCGCCTGCAGGCGCCCGGCTGACCGGGGTCGCCGGGCGCCGGGCGGGACTCCGGTCAGGCAACCCGGCGCCTTGCGCGCACCAGCCCGAACAGGGCCAGCCCACTCAGCGTCAGCAGCGCCGAACCCGGGACCGGGATCGTCGCGACCGCGGGGGTGTTGACCAGCCCTTCGACGGTCGTCGTGCCAGGCAGGATGCCCGAGTTCGGCGCGACGATCGCGGTCAGGCTGCCGAACGCGAAGGTGGTCGAACCAAAGTTTCCGGTCTGGGCGCCACTGGTGCCCGGTCCGAGTTGCAGCGGGGACCAGGTGATGGCGATCGGGCTGGCATCGCTGAACACCTGGCCGCCGGCCGAGGTGCCGACGAAACGCCCGGCAGCCCCGTCGGTGACGTCCGTGACCACCAGGTTGAAGGTGAACGGATTGAAGGTCGCACCGGCACTGCCGGCGGCCTGGGTCGAGCAAGCGGCACAGGCCAGGGTGAACCGGCCAAAGCTCACGTTCGAGGGCGTACCCGTGGTGGTCGACGGCACCGGGGTGAAGGCCAGCGTGGCCGCCGCGCCCGCGCTGCTCGCGAGGCTGAGCGAACTGGAGTTGTTGAAGCCCGTGCTGGAGGCGTTCGTGTTGAAGGTGACCGTGGCGGCGGAAGCGGTGCCAGCAAGGAGGGCGGCGGTGAGGCCGATGGCGGCGGAATGGATTCGCATGGAAGCTCCTGGATTGCGGTTGATGGACGTTGCCAAAGCTCGAACATCGATGTCCGACGGAGCTAACCTGCGCAGGCGCCGTGCCCGGCCGCCGCCGGACCTCCTCGGGCGCCGCGAGCCGGCGAATTGCGCACTGCGCACTTGTTTTCCGGCAAAAGCGCCCGATATGCCCCCGACGGCGCGCTTCCACCGGATGGACGGGCCGCGCCGATAGCCACGATCAATCGGCGCCATACCATCATTCAATTGGCCGCGCGCGCCGACGGCCGATAACCTTCCGGTCATCGATCGCCGGCATCCTCGGGGCCGGCGTCGCCCATCAAGCTTTCATCCCCCTTCAACCCACCGCGAACCAAGGAGTCATCCATGTCGCTGATCAACACCCAGGTCAAACCGTTCAAGGCCACCGCGTTCCATGACGGCAAGTTCGTCGACGTGACCGAGCAGTCCCTCATGGGCAAGTGGAACGTGTTCGTGTTCTATCCCGCCGACTTCACGTTCGTCTGCCCGACCGAACTCGAAGACCTGGCCACGCAGTACGAGACGTTCAAGAAGCTGGGCGTCGAGGTGTACGGCATCTCGACCGACACCCACTTCGCGCACAAGGCCTGGCACGACACGTCGGAAGCGATCAAGAAGGTCAAGTACCCGCTGATCGGCGACCCGACCGGCGCGATCACCCGCAACTTCGAAGTGATGATCGAGGAAGCCGGCCTGGCCCTGCGCGGCACGTTCGTGATCAACCCGGAAGGCATGATCAAGCTGTGCGAGATCCACGACAACGGCATCGGTCGTGACGCCAGCGAACTGCTGCGCAAGGTCAAGGCAGCGCAGTACGTCGCCTCGCACCCGGGCGAAGTGTGCCCGGCCAAGTGGCAGGAAGGCGCCGCGACCCTGAAGCCGTCGCTGGACCTCGTCGGCAAGATCTGACGATCGCCATCCGCGCGGTGGCCGGCCGACCCGCCGCCCACCACGCCGCGCCGCGCACGACCGACCCGGTCGCCGCGGCAGCACCCGGAACCCTGCGGCACGATGCCGCAGGTCCTCCCGGCCGCCGGTGCAGTCGCGCGATCCGCGCCTGCGCCGCCGGTCCGGGACCCTGCTGTCCCGAATCCACCCAAAAGGTAAAGCCATCATGCTGGACGCCGACCTCAAGACCCAACTCAAGGCCTACCTCGAGCGCCTGACCCAGCCGATCGAACTGGTTGCGTCCCTCGACGAGCGCCCCGCTGCGCAGGAGATGCGCGAGTTGCTGGAGGAGATCGCCAGCCTGAACGACAAGGTATCGGCGCGCTTCGACGGCACCGATGCCCGCCGCCCCTCGTTCTCGGTCAGCCGTGTCGGCCACGACATGGGCATCCGCTTCGCGGCGATCCCGATGGGGCATGAATTCACCTCGCTGGTGCTCGCACTGCTGCAGGCCGGCGGCCATCCGCCCAAGGTCGAGGCAGACACCATCGAGCAGATCCGCTCGCTCGACACCGAACTGGTGTTCGAGACCTACATGTCGCTGTCCTGCCACAACTGCCCGGACGTGGTGCAGGCGCTGAACCTGATGGCAGTGCTCAACCCGAAGGTGCGCCATGTCGCGATCGACGGTGGCCTGTTCAAGGACGAGGTCGAGTCGCGCCAGATCATGGCGGTGCCGTTCGTCTACCTGAACGGCGAACCGTTCGCCTCCGGGCGGATGGAGATCGCCGACATCCTGGCCAAGGTCGACACCGGCGCCGCCGCGCGTGACGCCGCGCGCCTGGGCACGAAGGAAGCGTTCGACATGCTGATCGTCGGCGGCGGGCCCGCCGGCGCAGCCGCGGCCGTCTATGCCGCGCGCAAGGGCATCCGCACCGGCATCGTCGCCGAACGCTTCGGCGGCCAGACGCTCGACACGCTCGGCATCGAGAACTACATCTCGGTGCTGGAGACCGAAGGCCCTAAGTTCGCCGCGGCGCTGGAAGCGCACGTACGCCACTACGGCGTCGACATCATGAACAGCCAGAAGGTGGTGTCGATGCAACCGGCCGCCGAGCCGGGCGGGCTGGCGAACCTCACGCTCGCCAACGGCGCGTCGCTGCGCGCCCGGTCGGTCATCCTCGCCACCGGCGCACGCTGGCGCAACGTCAACGTGCCCGGCGAACAGGAGTACCGCAACAAGGGCGTGGCCTACTGCCCGCACTGCGACGGCCCGCTGTTCAAGGGCAAGCGCGTCGCGGTGATCGGCGGCGGCAACTCCGGCGTCGAAGCGGCCATCGACCTCGCCGGCGTGGTCGACCACGTGACCGTGATCGAGTTCGCCGACCAGCTCAAGGCCGACGCGGTACTCGTGCGCAAGCTGCACAGCATGCCCAACGTGACGGTGCACACCAGCGCGCAGACCACCGAGATCACCGGCGACGGCAGCAAGGTGAACGGCCTGAAGTACACCGACCGCCTCACCGGGCAAGCGCACTCAGTGGAGCTGGCCGGCGTGTTCGTGCAGATCGGCCTGGTCCCCAACACCGAGTGGCTGAAGGGCGTGGTCGAGCTCACGAAGTTCGGCGAGATCGTGGTCGATGCCAAGGGCACGACCAGCGCGCCGGGCATCTTCGCCGCCGGCGACGTCACGACCGTGCCGTTCAAGCAGATCGTGATCGCCGCGGGCGAGGGCTCCAAGGCCGCACTGTCGGCGTTCGACTACCTGATCCGTACGCCTGCGGTCGCGCTCAGCGCCGCGGCATAGGTTGCTGCGGCCTGGGCGTCGACCGACTGGCAGCGTGGCCGCTATCGCGGCAGCTGCCGCCCGAGACGGCGCCGGCGCACCGCGAACAGCCCGATGCCGGCGAACGCCACCATCGCGGGCATCAGCCCGATGTTGACCACCTTGGTCACCAGTTCGAGCCGGTCGGTCTCCAGCCGCAGCGTGCGGCGCAGTTCCTTGAGCTGTGCCTTGGTCTCGGCCGACTTGCGCTGGAAGGCCTCGATCTCGGCCTTCTGCTCAGGGCTGGGCGTGAACGCCGAGCCAGGTGCCCGGGCGCGCTGCAGCTTGGCGAGGCGCTCCTGCGTCTGGATCAGGTCGTCCTCGAGTTCCTTGATCGCGCCGAGGTACTCCTGCTGCGCACGCTCGGCGATCTCCAGCGGCACGGTCAGCGGCCGCGAGAACGCGGCGCGCGAGCGCAGCGCGCCGAGCGCGGTGTCGCCGGCAAACGCCTCCACCAGGCTCTGCAGGAAATCGAGGTTGCCGTTGATCGGCACCCGCACCTGTTGGCCGAACGACTCCTGGACCTGCACCACGACGCCATCGGCCAGCATGTCGATGTCGGCCACCAGCACCACCTGGGCGTCTGCAGTGGCCTTGGGCAGGTGGGCGGCCGGATCAGCCGGCGGCTGCGGCGGCGAGGCCTGCTCGCCGGGTGCACCGTCGCGCGCCGGCATCGGCGCCGCGGCGTCCGGCTTCGGCGGACCGTCGGGGAAGGCGGTCGGGAAGCGGCCAGTCAGGCGCAGCGCCAGTGCATGGTTCCGACCCGAGGGCTGGAACCCGCGCGCGGCCGCCTCGCCGGTGAGCGTGGCGATGATCGGGTCGATCAACATCGAGTTGGGCGAGGTACGCGCGAGCACGGTCGCGGTCAGGCCGGGCACTGACTTGCCCTCGACCGGTGCGAACCACCCCGCGAAGGGAATGGTCAGTGCACCCACCTGCCCGATCACCAGGTCTTCCTTGTTCATCGCGTCGCCCTGCACGTTGAGCAGGGTCGGCATGATGCGGCCGTTCTGGTTGCTGGCCAGGGTCAGGTCGGCCGCAATCTTGCCGGTGGGCATCGAGTAGCCCCAGGCGCCGAGCAGCCTCGGCAGCGTGGACTCGCTGGCGGTGTTGCCGGCCAGCGGGTTCTCGAGGTTGCGCTGCTGGTCGAAGTAGGCGTACGGGTCGACGAAGGCGATCAGCCGGCCGCCGCGCATCACGAACTGGTCGATGGCGTACTCGCCCGCCTCGGTGAGATCGCGCGGGTGGATCACCAGCAGCACCTTCACGTCATCGGGGATGCGCGTGCTCTCCATCGGCACCGGACGTACGTCGAAGTTGCGCTGCAGTTCCTGGATGGCGATCCACGGACCGGTCGGCAGGCGACCGAGCATCAGTTCCATCGGCCGGCCGAACACCGGGATCGCGCTCATCACGCCGATCACCGGCCGCTGCGCCTGCATCACCTGCGCAATCGCACGGGTGATGTCGTACTCGAGCAGCCGCTCGCGCTCGGGCGAGAGCACCGGGATCGCGACCGCGTTCGAGCGGGCGCCGTCGCCCGCCGGGGTGACACCCTTCGCGGACGCCGCGTTCGCCGTGGCCGCGTCACGACGCTCGATCGACAGCCCCAGATAGAACTTCTCCTGGTTCGGCGTGACCTGGGCATCGATGCCGTCACGCGTGGCGGCATCCTCGGCGTCGGAATCGGGTTCCGGGTTCAGGCGTTCGAGCACCAGCTTTCCGCCCGAGGCAGCGACGTACTCCGCGAGCAGGTCCTGCACCCGCTTGGCGAAGGTGTTGAGCGCGACCGGCACCGATGTGTCGCCGCTCTGCGTGTAGTAGAAGCGCACCACCACCGGCGCATCGAGTTTCGCCAGCACCTGGCGCGTGCCGTCGGACAGGGTGTAGACGCGTCCTTCGGTCAGGTCGAGCCGCGCCGGCACCGCCGACAGCACGAGGTTCACGATCACCAGCGCGACGAACAGCAGCGCGAGGCCGGCAGGGGACATCAGTCGCTTCACGAGGGTTCCGGAGGCCATGGTCAGTTTCCTTCAGCCGGCGCGCAGGCCGCGCACGATCACCGCGTTCGCGAACAGCGCGAAGCCGATCACCGACAGGAAGAAGGCGACGTCGCGCAGGTCGATCACGCCGCGCTGCAGCGCGTCGAAGTGGGTCATCACCGAGAACGAGGCGACGACGCTGACCACCTCCGGGCTGGTCCAGCGGGTCAGCAGATCGGTGACCGG
The DNA here is from genome assembly GCA_947458835.1 of Betaproteobacteria bacterium. GTDB lineage: Bacteria > Pseudomonadota > Gammaproteobacteria > Burkholderiales > CAIKXV01 > CAIKXV01. Next base: position 6,799 of record CANHBC010000113.1, read on the forward strand.
GCTGTAGCCGGCGATCACGAGGAACAGGCAGATCGTCACCGCCAGGATGAAGCTCACCGCCTGGTTGCGCGTCATCGCGGAGGTCATCGAGGTGATCGCGAGGAAGCTGCCGGCCAGCAGCAGGCTGCCCAGGTAGGCGGTGAGGATCGCGCCGTTGTCCGGGGAGCCGAGCACATTGACGGTCAGCCAGACCGGGGCAGTGAGCGCCAGCGCCAGCGCGAGGAAGATCCACGAGGCGAGGAACTTGCCGATGATCACCTGCGGCAGCGTGACCGGCAGCGTCAGCAGCAGTTCGAGCGTGCCCAGTCGGCGCTCGTCGGACCACAGGCGCATGCCGACCGCCGGCACCAGGAACAGGTACATCCACGGGTGCCAGGTGAAGAAGGACACCAGCGAGGCCTCGGCGCGCTCGAAGAAGCGGCCGATGGTGAAGGTGAGGAAGCCCGCCATCAGCAGGAAGATCACCAGGAACACATAGGCGACCGGCGAGCCGAAGTAGCCGGACAGTTCGCGGCGGACGATGCCCGCCACGTTGGTGAAGGCGGAGCCGTGTTTCACTGCAGCCGGAGCGTTCATCGCGCCTCCGTGTCGGGCAGGGTGATCGATCGGAACACGTCCTCGAGGCGCCCTTCCTCGGTGGACAATGCCTGGACCTGCCAGCCCGCGGCCTGCGCCGACTGTGCGACCGCCATGGTCAGTGCTGCGCCAGCACCGGCGATCGCGCCGCCGGTATCGCGCGCCGGGTACACGCGCAGCGCCACCGGTCCGGCGGAACCTGCCTGCGCGCCCTCGAGCACCTCGACGCGTGCCGCGCCCGGCAGTTCCGCGAACCGCGCGACCATCGCCTCGGCGCTGGCGCCAGCCAGCGTCGCGCGCACGCAGCCAGCGGTGGCCGAGCGCGCCTTGAGTTCCGCTGGCGTGCCGTTGGCGACCACCGAACCACGGTCGATGATCACCGCGCGCGTGCAGGCCGCCTCGACCTCTTCCAGGATATGGGTGGAGAACACGATCGCCTTCGTCTCGCCCATGCGGCGGATCAGTTCACGCGCCGCATGCTTCTGGTTCGGATCGAGGCCGTCGGTCGGCTCGTCCAGGATAAGTACGTCGGGGTCGTGCAGGATCGCCTGCGCGAGGCAGGTACGATGCCGGTAGCCCTTGGACAGCGTGTCGATCGGCTGGTAGAGCACGCCCTCGAGCAGGCAGGTCTCGACTGCGCGGTGTACCGCCGCCTTCTTCGCGCCGCCGGACAGGCCGCGCAGGTCGGCGACGAAGGAGAGGAAGCCGTGCACCGTCATGTCGGCGTAGGACGGCGCGCTCTCGGGCAGGTAGCCGATCAGCGCCTTGGCGCGGATCGGATCGACCGATACATCATGGCCGCCGACGGTCACCCGGCCGGAGGTGGCCGGGTAGAAGCCGGTGATGATGCGCATCGTGGTGGACTTGCCGGCGCCATTGGGGCCGAGCAGGCCGAGCACCTCACCGCGTTCGACGGAGAACGAGATGCCGTTCACGGCGCGCTTGGCGCCGAACTGCTTGACGAGATTCTCTACCCGGATCATCGGCTTTGTTCTTCTGGGGGAGGAGCGGAGGCGGCGAGTGTGCCCGTGATCGGCCCCGCGCGGTGGGCTTCCGTCCCGTCCGTCGGGTGCGCCATCGCGATGGATCGCCAGCGCATCGGACTCGCGCATCACCGCAAAGTTCCGCACGTCCCGCGGACGGGTGCCGGATTATCCACGTCGCCCCTGCCCGCCGGCAAGGTAGGCGACGGCCGTGGCGACCCGCTCATGGCATCCTGTCGAATATCCGAAGGCCGCCAGGAGGACACCCGAAGTGGCACACGGCTTGCTGCTACGGGTGCTGCCATGACACTGCCACCGCATGAGGCCCCGCACCGATGAGACATACGCTTCCGGCATCGCGACTTCCCCCGGCCGCCCTGGCCGCCGCAGCCCTGCTCGCCGCAGGCGCAGCCGCGGCACAGCCGTCCGGGTTTCCTGCGAGGCCGTTACGCATGATCGTCCCGGTGGCCCCCGGCGGAGGCGTCGACCTGGTCGCCCGCGCGGTCGCTCCGAAGCTGGGCGAACTGCTCGGCCAGCCGGTGGTGGTCGAAAACCGGGCCGGGGACGGGATGGTCACCGGCACCGCCCTGGTCGCCCGCGCCGCGCCCGATGGCCATACGATCGGCGTCAACAATACCAACCTGGCTGCCACCCCCGCGCTGCGTCGGTCGGTCCCCTATGACACGCTGCGCGACCTCGCTGCGGTGTCGCTGCTGGCGACCCAGCCGAGCATCGTGGTCGTGCATCCGTCGCTGCCGGTGAAGAGCGTCGGTGAACTGGTACGGCTGGCGCGGGCCAGGCCGGGAGAGCTCACCTACGGCACCGGCGGCATCGGCACCAGCCTGCACCTGGCGGCCGCACTGATCGGCACCAGCGCAGGCATCGAGCTGCTGCACGTGCCGTACAAGGGTGCCGGCCCGGTGCTGGCCGACCTGGTCGGCGGCCACCTGCAGGTGGCGGTGCCGACCCTTGGCTCAGCGCTGCCGTTCGTGGCCAACGGACGCCTGCGCGCGCTGGGGGTGACCACCGCGCAGCGCCTGCAGGCCCTGCCCCAGGTGCCGACGGTGGCAGAGTCGGGCCTTCGCGGCTACGAGTATACGACCTGGTACGGCCTGACCGCCCCCGGTGGCACACCGGCGCCGGTGCTGGCCGCGCTGCATGCCGCCGTGCTGCGGACGGTCGCGCACCCTGACGTCACAACAGGGCTGATGAAGCAGGAACTGCAGCCGGTGACCAGCACGCCGACCGAATTCACGACGTTCCTGAAGGCGGAAGTGGACAAGTGGGCGAAGGTGATACGGGTGGCGAAGATACCGGTGGAATGAAACAACGCTCCGACGCAGCGCCCCGCACTGAGGGGCGGTTACGGCGGAGTCGCGACCCGTAGCCGACGGCCAGACATGCCGGCCGTCGGATGCAATCGCCCCTCAGATGACGACGAAATCAGCCGCAGTCAGGAAAGCAAGGTTGCTCACCGTTGCAAACTGCACCTGTGCGTTGCCACCCACCCCATCGGCGTCATAGAACAGCGCGCCGTTCGTCTGGTCATAGACGATCCTGTGGTCGGCTTGCGTTGCCGCCGTGCCGACCAGGAAGGCATCTGCGTCCAGGCTGCCCTTGTCCAGTGAATTGAACAGTTGCAGGCCCGTGTTCTCCAGGCGGAACGTGTCGTTGTTGCCCTTCGCGTTGCTGAAGTCCGTCAGCACATCCACGTTTCCGTTGCCCAGGGCCGTGTTGAAGACGAAGAAGTCGTTGCCATCCCCGCCGATCAGGACATCGTTCCCCGCGCCACCGTTGATCACGTCGCTGCCGGCACCACCGTCGATCGTGTCGTTGCCCAGCCGGCCATTCAGCCAGTCGTTGCCGCCCAGGCCATTCATCACGTCAGCGTTCGACGTCCCGTTCAGCGTGTCGTGGCGGCTGTCGCCATTGATGGCAGAGACACCGCTCACGCCGATGAAGTCGGCCGCACCCAGGGTGCCGGACACCGATCCGAGGGCGATCGAGAAATCCGCGTCGGTGTTGCCGGTGGTGTTCGCCTCGATGATCGTCTGGTCGCCCACCGTCCGGTAGCGAACCTGATTGATACCGGTGAACGCATCGGTCCCGATGAAGGTCAGGTCGACGCTCAGACCGGAGAGGTCGATCAGGTCCTGACCGCGCGTGAAGTCGGTGATGAAGTCGCGCGTCTGTTCGGTGGTACCGCTCTCGTCGATCGCCGCGTAGGCGAAGACATCGGAACCGGAACCACCACCCAGCCGATCGGCTCCGACACCACCCCACAGCCGGTCGTTGCCGCTTTCGCCGCGCAGCGAGTCGTCGCCCGCCCCACCGCTCAACGTGTCATCGCCCATCCCGCCGTTCAGGGTGTCCTTGCCGTCACCACCCGTGACAACGTTGGCCAGCCGGTTGCCAGTGCCACTGAAGGCACCGGATCCGACGAAAGCCAGGTTCTCGACGTTGGCTGCAGACTCCAGGCTGTACTTGTCCAGCGTGGTCTCGACGGTGTCGACACCCTCGCCAGACCGCTCGGTCACCACGTCCTTGGCCGAATCGACACGATAGACGTCATCGCCGGTTCCACCGACCAGGGTGTCGTTGCCCCGGCCACCGTCCAGGGTGTCATTGCCCTCGTTGCCCAGCAGGCGGTCATTGCCGTCGGCGCCATGGAGGTAGTCGTCGCCGAGCCCCCCCGTCAGCACATCCCTGCCCGAGGTGCCGATCTGCCGGTTGGAGGCCAGGGTGGTGAATGTCTGGAAAGACGTACCGTCATAGGCGTTGCCAGCCAGGTCCGTCACGGCTCCCGTCGGCACCACCAGCACGTAGACCGTGCCCGGCCGCAGGTTGCTGGACGGATCGACCGTCAGCATGTCGCCGGAGAAAATCAGCTGGCTGCTTTGCTGCGCATCGAAGGACTCGACCAGCTCGCCCGTGGCAGATCCGAGTCGAAGTTCGATAAGCCCTGCCCCGGCCTTGATCGCCTCCGAGAACCGAAGCGACATCGGCGCGTCCAGGGGTACGTCCGCCACGCCCTCGCCGGCCACGAAGGAACTGAGCAAGGGGGCGACGTCGTCAACGGGCGGTTCGGCCGGGATGATCGGATCGATTCCGGCGCCCTGAGGCGGCGGGGTGACCGTGAAGATGTCGCCGGTGTAGGCGATACCCGTCGTGCGCGCAAGGATCCCGGCGAAGCCGATGTCCTTCACTTCGTCGTAGAACGCGAAGTCCTTGACCCGATCGAAGTAGTAGTACCGGTCGGCTTCCTGAAGTCGGTCCAGCTGTTCGTGGATGATCACCCAGAACGTCCCGCCGACGATGCCACCGTTGACATGCGCCTCCGCGAGGCCACCGACCCAGAGGTCGATCCGGTCCACGCCCTGGACGACGTTCCCGCCGACCAGCTGGACGCCGGGGTTGTAGGTCTGGAACTCGGCAATCTGTCCCGCGTCGCCGAGCACGAGGTCGGGATAGGCCGCACGGAATTTGGCGATCGTCGCATCGCTCAGGCCGTTCCGGGCCTGGAAATCTTCCCACGAGGTGTACGGCCGAAGGTCGATGGCGCCACGCTTGATCGAGTCCACCACATAGGGGTCGTTCGAGCCGAGCAGCGACTGCCGGACCTGGTTGAGCGTGCCCAGGCCCAGATCCCGGCCGCGCGCCACGTTCATCGCGAACAGGTCGGCACTGACCCGAACCAGGTCGTTGCGGATGGCGTCCACCACCTGCGCATCGACCTCTTCCGCTGCCTGCGCGGTGATGCCTGCGATGATGGAATTCGTGCCGATCTGGGCGTAGCCCGGCTGGGGGATATACCCATAGGCGCGCAGGGTTTCCAGCGGCAGCAGGAACTGACCGTCGTTGCCCGGGTTCAGGAACGCATCGAACAGCTTGATGCTCTGCATCTGGTTGGTCGCGTCCAGGATCTGGACGGTCTGACCCACCATGGAATGGCCGAACCGGTACGCAGCTGCGGCGAACTCCTGCGTGATGCCGGCATCGACCGCCGGGAAGTACTCGTCGTGCCCGTGGGAGCCGGAACCCTTCATGCCACCCAGCAGCGTGTCGGCGAAGTCCGTGTAGATGACCCGCTGGTACTCCGTCTCGTTGATGATCTTCGCAGCCTGGTAGAGGTCCTCGGCCGACCCCACGAATCCGGACTGGCGCAGGGCATCCACATGCAGGTTGTGATTGCGCGCGAAGATGGTGTGGATCGCCGTGAGCGTGATGTTCTCGTTGATCCGGCCATCCCCGCCGACGATGTGGTCAAGCGGGCTGATGTAGGGATTGACGTCGAGCAGCAGGGGCTGGCCACTGCCCATGAAATTCTTGTAGAGGCTTTCGGTCAGTGCGGCGTCGATGACCGTAGTGCTATCCTGCTGGCGGACCAGTCCGGCGTAATACTCCTGGAAGGTAACCGTGCGATCCCCCAGGTCGAACCGTGTGTTGTTCTCCCAGTGCGCCAGAACCAGTGCACGCAGGGTGGGCAACTGCTCGAACGCGGGGTTGGACGGATCCGGACCACCGAACGCCAGTTTCGCACCTACGCCGCCCTGGCCGTCCGTTTCACGAAGGAAGGTCCCCACCAGCAGGTCGGCGCCATAGGCCTGGTTCTGGTCGATGAACGCCGAGGTGTTGTTGAGGTGAATGGGCACACCCTGGGCGTCGAAACCGGCCACCGTGGCGCGCGTGAGATCGGCCGGGTTGTCGGTACCCGGGCCACGCCCGGTGCCCGGCGCGCCGATCTGCAGCGTCCCGCTGCCGCCTTTCATGGTTGCCGTCAGGCCATGGTCGAAATACTGGGCGAAGGCCGTGAACAGAGTGTTCACGCCTGCAGACTGCACGGTCTGGAGCGGCTGGTCGCCGATCGCGTTGCTGATCGCCCTCGGATCGAGGCCCGAGAAGATGGGGTTCACACCCAGTTGTGTCACCACACCGTTGACGAGTGGCATCGGGGCACCGTAGGACGCCTCGGTCAATCGCAGGAAGGGCGTGCCGACCGCGCCGAACTCGGGACTGCCCAGATTGTTGCCCAGGCCGCTCAGGTCGCGTACGCCCGTGACGCTCCCGGGCACGGCACGGCCGGCGACGAGCAGTTGAAGATCGAGCACATCCTTCGTAGTCAGCTTAAGCATGTTGATTCCCGCGTTCAGACGTTAGGCGGCAAAGTCTAATCGCGATCTTCAATATGTCTAAGCTTTTCGGTCACTGTTCGTTCGTAATGTTGTGATTTAGATACTTTTATCAGACATATGTCAGCATCAAGGCGATTCGCGGAAACGATCCGCACCGCGATCGCACGGCATCACGCCCATGGCGCACCAGCATGGTGCATTGAACGTGATCTGCATCGCCAGTTGTCTCGCGCGCTGAAGGGCCGGTCGTCACGGAAGATGTGCAGCGCTGCCAGCCGACACACGCCTC
>CANHBC010000114.1 GCA_947458835.1 Betaproteobacteria bacterium
AGCGCGGCGCTGGGCGCGCGCAGCAGTCCGCTCGGGCAGTCGGTGTTCATGCTGGTCGCCAGTCTGATGCTGGTGATGCTCGGTCTGTACCTGTCCGGGCTGGCGCCCGCGGTGCAGCGCATCGAGGCGTTCGGCAACGGACTGTGGCGGCGACTGCAGCCCATCGCGCGACCGTTGCTGCCCGCGGGTACGGTCCCGCGGGCGCTGGGGGTGGGTGCCGTATGGGGATTCCTGCCCTGCGGGCTGGTGTACGCGATGCTCGCCACGGCGGTGGCCACCGGCAGTCCCGCGATGGGTGCGGCGGTGCTCGCCGCCTTCGGCCTGGGTACGTTGCCGGGCCTGCTCGCGGTCGGCTTCTGGCTGTCGCGCTTTCGAGGCATCGTGCGCTCGCCCCGGGCGCGGCTCGCAGCCGGCCTGGCGGTGTGCCTGTCCGGGCTATACGGGCTGGCGTTGTTCGGTCATGCCCTGTTCAGCGGTTCCGATCCGCATGCGGGGCACCATCACCATGCATCGGCCGCGGTGCATGCGCCACGCGTTTGACGTGGATCAACACGCCCGCAGGGCGTGCGCATGAAACTGGACCCATCGTTGCCGAACACCGTACCGGCGGGCAGCGATTCACCGCCGCCGGCCGGTGCAAGTCCAGTGGAGATGACTCCCATGCCCGACCTCGGGTTCGATCCCGTCCTGGTGCAGCGCCTCGACCGTCCCGGTCCACGCTACACGTCGTATCCCACTGCCGACCGCTTCAGCAGCAGCTTCACCGCCAAGCAGTACGCGGTCCATGCACGGCGGCGCCACCTCGGGGGGCAGCACCGGGGCCTTTCGCTCTACGTCCACATTCCTTTCTGCCGGACGGTCTGCTTCTACTGCGCGTGCAACAAGGTGGTCACCGGCGACCGTACGCGGTCGATCCCCTACCTCGAACACCTGGATCGCGAACTGGAGATGCAGAGCGAACTCTACGAGGGCGGCGGCCGCCGCGTCGACCAGTTGCACTGGGGCGGCGGCAGCCCGACCTTCCTCACCCTGGCGCAGATGCGCCGGCTGATGAAGAGCGTGCGCAAGAACTTCACGCTGGCCGAGGACCGCCTTGGCGACTTCGCGATCGAGGTCGATCCGCGCTTCATCGACGAGTCGACGGTCGCCGCAATGCGCGGCATCGGATTCAACCGGCTGTCGCTGGGGGTGCAGGACTTCGACCCGGTGGTGCAGAAGAAGGTGAACCGGGTGCAGTCGCTCGAAGAGACGGCCGCCGTGGTCAGGGCTGGCCGCGAGGAGGGCTACAAGTCGATCAACATCGACCTGATCTACGGGCTTCCCGGGCAGACCGTCCGCAGCTTCGACGAGACGCTGACCAAGGTGGTCGATCTCGGTCCGGACCGCATCGCGCTCTACAACTATGCGCACCTGCCGCACCTGTTCAAGCCGCAGCGCCGCATCGCCGAGGCCGACCTGCCGGGTGCGGGCGAGCGGCTCGCCATCCTGCAGCACGCGGTGAGCCGCTTCGGCGAGGCCGGCTACCGCTACATCGGGATGGACCACTTCGCCCTGCCCGAGGACGAACTGTCGATCGCACAGGCGCAGGGACGGTTGCGGCGCAATTTCATGGGCTACACGCCGCATGCCGACAACGACATCATCGGCGTGGGCGTGTCGGCGATCAGCAGCGTGGGCGCCTCGTACAGTCAGAACATCCACGAGGTTGAGGCCTACTACGAGGCCATCGAGAAGGGTGTCCTGCCGGTGGTGCGCGGCATCGAGCTGGACGCCGACGACCTGTTGCGACGCACGATCATCCAGGGCCTGATGTGCCACTTCCTCCTCTACGTGCCGTCGATCGAGCAGGCCTATCTGGTCGACTTCAGCAGCTATTTCGCGCGCGAACTGGAGGAACTGCGGACGTATGAGGCAGCAGGCTTGCTGACCATCGAGCCGCCGGGGCGCCCGGAGTGGATCAGGGTGACCCCCAGAGGCCGCTTCCTGGTGCGCAACCTGTGCATGGTGTTCGACCGGCACCTGCGCGACCATCCGGTCGAAGGCCGTTACTCGAAGACGGTCTGAGCCGTTGCGCCACCGGCTGCGGTCGGATGCGCCGCCGCTCAGTGGTCGTCGCGCACATGCGGCTGGTAGCCGTGCGTCGGCTCGCCGGTGTCCGGATCGATGAAGTCGTCGATTCCGATCTCCGCCTCCATCTCGTGTACTGCTTCAGCCTCGGCCGCCGCGTCGTAGAGGGCGTCGCTGGACAGCCCGGGCGAATCGCGGTCGGCAATCGCCTCGGCGCGGGTACGGAACGGGCCGACCAGCGCATCGGTCTCGCTGTCGAGCCAGAAGAAGCCGTCGTCGCCCTCGACGATCGACGACTGGCGGGTCGCCGGCGCTGGGACGGCAGAGCGTTGCTTGCGTGCGGGCGCGGTGGTTTGGGCGCCCTTACGTTCAATGGACCTGACCATGGATGCTCTCCTGAGTCAGTGCTCAGGTTAGCGCGTGTATGGGTCGCTGGCAAATCAGTCGCGCACCTCGATGATCGCGCGCAGCGCGGTGAAGTCCAGGATCTCGACCTCGCGCCGGTCGATCCGGATCAGGCCCTCTTCGCTGAAGCGCGAGAACAGCCGGCTCACCGTCTCCAGGGTGAGGCCGAGGTAGCTGCCGATCTCCTCGCGGGTCATGCGCAGCCGGAAGCGCATCGCGGAGTAGCCCAGGTTCGCGAAGCGCTGGGACAGCCCGATCAGGAAGGCGCCCAGCCGCGCATCGGCCTTCATGCCGGCCAGCAGCAGCATCAGGCCCTGGTCACGCATGATGTCGCGGCTCATGATCTTGTGGAAGTGATGCTGCAGTGCCGGGATCTCGCGCAGCAGTTCCTCGAGTCGTTTGAACGGCAGCACGCACACCTCGCTGTCCTCGAGCGCGACCGCCCCGAAGTTCTGGCGATCGGTACTGATCGCATCGAGCCCTAGGATCTCGCCCGACAGGTAGAAGCCGGTGATCTTCTCCGAGCCGTCCTCCGACAGGTCGACGGTCTTGAAGGCGCCGGTGCGTACTGCGTACAGATTGCTGAACGGATCGCCGATCCGGTAGAGCGAGGAGCCGCGCCGGGTGGCGTGGCGCGACGAGATGATCCGGTCGAGCCGGTCGATCTCGGCCGGCGACAGGCCGACCGGCAGGCAGAGCTCCTGCAGGCTGCAGGAACTGCAGGCGGCCTTGATGTTCGCCGGAGCGGCGATGATCGGGAGGGTCGGTGAGGTGCGTCGGGTGGAGGTCAAGGTCATCTGCCTCTGACATGGCGATTCGTGTTGCGGGTCGCTGCGCGCTTCGACCTTCGATTCCGGCGGAGGTTCGGCCTTCGTTTCAGGGTGGCGCCGGTCGGTAGCCGGCACGAATCGCGATCCGGGTGCGAGACGGCACCGGCGTGGTGGGCGGTGCCGTCTCGCGACGACCCAGCCGCGTCAGGTGGGTCGTGTCTTGAATTCAGGGAATGCATGGCGACAGACTGGTGACGTTCCGGCAGGCTGCACGCGCCCCGCCGGTCCTCAGGATGCTAAATTTCCATCTCCAGCTGCCGCTAATCGCCGATAGTGCCGGGACAGCCTTAGCCCGACGTGAAGCCACAATGTGAAGTCCCGCGCGCGGCATCACTGCGCCGGATACGCCCGAGATCGTGATGGATACAGTGCCGATCCCCTTTCGTTTCGATGCCGATGCATGGTCGGTGGACGAACGAGGCTTTTCGGCCGCGCGCTCGAATGCCGAGCGGCTGCAGTTCTGCCTGAATTATGCGGTGCTGGCGCCGTCCTGCTTCAATACCCAGCCGTGGTTCTTCCGGCTGACCGGCGCGGCGCTGGAACTGTTCGCCGACCGGACGCGCCGGCTGCCAGTCGCCGATCCGGATGGCAGGGCGCTGGTCCTCGCCTGCGGTGCGGCGCTGTTCAACCTGCGCTGCGCACTGCGCTACTTCGGGCTGCAGCCGAAGGTCACGCTGCTGCCCTGGCTGAAGGAGGGCGATCCGCTGTCCGGCAGCGAGGTACCGCTCGCCCGGGTCGAACTCGACGGCGAGGCCGCCTGCCCAGCCTCCGAGCGGGTACTGTTCCAGGCGATCCGCCGGCGGCGTACCTACCTCGGTGCCTTCGATCCGGCACCGATCTCGCAGAGCCTGGTCGACGCGATGCAGGAGCAGGCCCGCCACGAGGCGGCGTGGCTGGGTATCCTCGAAGACCGCGAGGCCAAGGCCGAGGTGTCGCGTATCGTCGCCGAGGCCGACCGGGTGCAGCTGACCCAGCGCAAGTTCCGGATGGAACTGGCGCGCTGGTGCCAGCGTGGCGCGAAGCTGGCCCCGGCGATGACCCCGGGTGCGCTGCAGCTGGGCCCGCATGGCGAGTTCGTGATGCCGTTCGGTGCCTTCCTGGACCCGGCCCTGGCGGGCGACGAGCTGGCCGATCCGGTCGAATCCACGCCGCTCATCGGCGTGCTCGGTGCCGATGGGGACACTCCGCTCGACTGGCTGCGCTCGGGCCAGGCCCTGCAGCGGACGGTGCTGTGGGCGCGTGCCGCCGGTGTATGGGCCAGCTTCCTCAACCCGCCGATCGCCCGCCCCGAGTCGCGCATCCAGGTCGCGCACCTGCTCGACCGCAACTACCCGATGCTGCTGGTACGTTTCGGGCGCATCCCTCCACCGGCGCCCTCGCGTGCGCTGCGCGCCGCGCGCTACGTGGTCGGTCACTGAGCGGCCGGGTCGTCGGCCGGGCCGCGGCAGACAGTCGAGTCGCCCGTCGATACACTCATGGTTTCACCCGAGCTGGAATCGCTGCGTGGCTGACCTGCGTCCGGAACAACTGGAGGAAGCCTTTGCGCTGTTCAGCCAGGCGTCTGCGGAACTCACCACCGCGTATGAGGCCTTGCAGGGCCGCGTCGAGCAACTCACCGGCGAACTGGCGGCGACCAACAGTGAGCTTCGGGTGCAGCTCGCCGCCAAGGATGCGCTGTCGCGGCGACTGGCCGCCCTGCTGGCGGCGCTGCCCGGCGGCGTTGTCGTGCTGGACGCCGCCCGCCGGGTCACCGATACCAATCCTGCGGCACACCGGCTGCTGGGGGCGATCGCGCCTGGCGCGGCCTGGGACGAACAGGTCGCCGCGGTGTTGCGTCCCACCGCGGCGCCCGACGAGTTCGAGACCGAACCGGCCGGGACCGTTGCCGAAGGCCCGTGCCGGGTACGCCTGTCCGTGAGCGAGCTGCCGGATGGAGGGTCGATCGCGCTGGTCAACGACATCACCGCCGCGCATGCGCTGACCGGCCAGCTCGAGCGGGCGCGTCGTCTGTCGGCGATGGGCGAGATGGCGGCCCGGCTTGCGCACAACCTGCGCACGCCCCTGGCCACCGCGCTGCTGTATGCCGGCAACCTCGGTCGCTCGACGATCCCGGAAGCCGAGCGCAGCCGCTTCGCCGAGCGCACCGTGGACAGCCTGCGCCGGGTCGAGCGGATGATTCAGGATATGCTTCGCTTCGTGCGCGGCTACGAGGACGAGTTCGAGCCATTCGACGCTGGCGAACTGCTGCGCGAACTGGCGCAGGTGATCGAGCCGCAGATGGCACGCCGGGGAGTGGACTTCGACATCGTCGACCGCAGCGAGGGCAGGCCGGTGTACGGCAACCGCAAGGCGGTGGCCGGGGCGCTGCTCAACCTGCTCGAGAACGCCCTCCAGGCCTGCGACTCCGGAGGCCGGGTCGAGCTGGGTGCCCGGCACGCGGGCCGGATGATCGATTTCACGGTCGGTGACGACGGCCGTGGCATCGACCCCATCGCGATGGATCGCCTGTTCGAACCGTTCTTCACTACCCGCCCCGACGGTACCGGGCTCGGGCTGGCGATCGTGCGGGGCGTGGCGACCGCGCATGGTGGCGAGGCGCTGGTCGAGAGCCGGTCGGGCGCTGGCTCGCGATTCACGCTGCGCCTGCCGGCGGGCACGATGGCGGTGGCCGGATGAAACTGCTGCCGGTGCTGATCGCCGAGGACGACGCCGACCTGCGCGAGGCGCTCTGCGCGACGCTGCAGCTCAATGGCTACACCGTGGTCGAGGCGGTCGATGGCGAGAGCGCGCTGGCCGCGCTTGCGCGAGGGCCGGTCGGGCTCCTGATCAGCGACGTGCAGATGAAGCCGATGGACGGCCATGCGCTGCTCGCCCGGGCGCGCAGCGACTATCCGGACGTGCCGGTGATCCTGATGACCGCCTACGGCATGATCGACAAGGCGGTGTCGGCGATGCGCGCGGGGGCGGTGAACTACCTGACCAAGCCGTTCGAGCCCGGCCGGCTGCTCGAGGAGGTCGCCTGCCACATGCGCCCGGTGCCCGCGGCGACGCCCCGGCAGCGCCGGGCCAGCGACGGCATGATCGCCCGCGATCCGGCCACCTGCGCCGTGCTGGACCTGGCCCGCCGCGTCAGCGCGACCGATGCGACGGTGCTGATCACCGGCGAGTCCGGCACCGGCAAGGAAGTGTTCGCCCGTTTCATCCACCGGCATTCGGTGCGTGCGACTGCGCCGTTCGTGGCGATCAACTGCGCGGCGATCCCGGAGAATCTGCTCGAGGCGACCCTGTTCGGTTACGAGAAGGGTGCGTTCACCGGTGCCAGCCAGGCCACGCCGGGCAAGTTCGAGCAGGCCCAGGGCGGCACGCTGCTGCTCGACGAAGTGTCCGAGATGCCGCTGCCGCTGCAGGCCAAGCTGCTGCGGGTACTCCAGGAGCGCGAGGTCGAGCGGGTCGGCGGCCGCCGGCCGGTGACGCTCGACATCCGGGTGCTGGCGACGTCCAACCGCGACATGGCGGCCGAGGTGCGCGCCGGCCGGTTCCGCGAGGACCTGTACTACCGGCTGAACGTGTTCCCGCTGGAACTGCCCCCGCTGCGCGATCGTCCGCTCGATATCCTGCCTCTGGCCGAGGAGGTGATCGCGCGCTTTGCCGGTGGCCGCGAAGCAGCGTTGACGCCGGCTGCGGGGCGTTCGTTGACCACCCACAGGTGGGCCGGTAACATTCGAGAGCTTGAGAACGTCCTGCAGCGTGCGCTGATCCTCGCGCAGGGGGCGCAAATCGATGTCGGTGACCTGCACCTGCCGGCGGCAGGAATGGCCGGCGGGCGGCAGGAATGGCCGCCGCAGGCTCCGCCACCGATTCCCCTGCAGCCACGACCGTCCCCGTCCGAGGTCGCCGGCGCAACCGCTGCGGTGGCGGGCGGGTCGGGCATGGCGGCACGGGGCGCCCAGCCTGAAGCGGTGGACATGAAGTCGCTGGAGCGCAGGCACATCCTGGAAGCGCTGGCTGCGGCCGGAGGTTCCAGGCGCAAGGCAGCCGCGCGGCTGCAGATGAGCGAGCGGACCCTGCGGTACAGGCTCGCACAGTACCGTGCCGCCGGGCTGCTCGACGGCGGTGCCAACGATGAGGAAGATTCAGCAGGCCACTGAACGAAGCACCGGATGGGCGGCAATGGCACGCCCATTGCTGTACCCTCGGGGAGTCGTCTCCCGACACTGATCCACCCGAGCCGGCCCTGTCGGCAGCGAGTTACCCTCGATGAGCACCTCCGGTATCGACCAGATGTTGCGCGAACTGCGTTCCGCCGCGGCCCAGGCCGGCGGTGGGGCGCGCGACGGCGCCGACGCGGCCGCCTCCGGCACCCCCGACTTCGCCGCGATGCTGCGCTCGTCCATAGACAGCGTGAACGCGGCCCAGCAGCACGCGCAGACGGTGCAGCAGGCGTTCGATGCCGACGCGCCCGAGGCCAACCTGCAGGAAGTGGTCGTGGCGATGCAGAAGGCCAGCCTGTCCTTCCAGACGATGGTCCAGGTCCGAAACCGGCTGGTCACGGCCTACCAGGACATCATGAGCACGCAGGTATAGTGGCTTTCGACCGAAGCTAGGCGATGGCGCAGGCTCCTACCTCCCCCCAAGCCCCGCCACCCGCCTCGCCGCCTCTCCTGCAGGGGTTCTTCCGACTCACGAACGTCCAGAAGGTCCTGCTGCTGGTCGGTGTCGCGGCAGCGATCGCGGTCACGGTCGCGTTCGTGTCGTGGGCACGCACGCCCGACTATCGGGTGCTGTTCAGCAACGTGACCGACCGGGACGGCGGGGCGATCATCGCCGCGCTGCAGCAGATCAACGTGCCGTACCGGACGGCCGAAGGTGGCGGCGCGATCCTGGTCCCGGCCGACCGTGTCTACGAGTCGCGACTGAGGCTGGCGCAGCAGGGCCTGCCGCGCGGCGGGTCGATTGGCTTCGAACTGCTCGAGAACCAGCGCATCGGCACCAGCCAGTTCGTCGAGCAGGTCAACTTCCAGCGGGCGCTCGAGGGGGAACTCGCCCGCACCGTGCAGGCGCTCGGTTCGGTGCAGGGCGCGCGCGTGCACCTGGCGATTCCCCGGCCGAGCGTGTTCGTGCGCGACCAGCAGAAGCCGAGCGCATCAGTGCTGGTCAGCCTGTTCCCGGGGCGCACCCTCGACCCGGCGCAGCTCGCCGGCATCACTCACCTGGTCGCCAGCAGCGTCCCGGAACTGGCGCCCTCGGCGGTCACCATCGTCGACCAGGCCGGCAACCTGCTGACCCAGGGCCCGGGTGCGCGCGAGGCCAATGCCGGGCTGGATGCCGGGCAGCTGAAGTACGTGCAGGCAGTCGAGCAGGGTTTCGTGCGCCGGATCGAGGCGATCCTGACTCCGATCGTCGGGCAGGGCAACGTGCGCGCGCAGGTGACGGCCGAGCTCGATTTCTCGACGGTTGAACAGACGGCCGAGACCTACAAGCCGAACCCGGCGCCGGAGCAGGCGATACGCAGCCAGCAGACGGTCGAGACGCTGGGCGATAACCCGCGCGAGGCGAGCGGAGTGCCCGGGGCACTGTCCAACCAGCCGCCCGGAGCCGCCACTGCGCCACTCAACGCGCCGGCCAAGGGTGCGGCCAAGGGTGGCCCGGCCGAGGCGCAGCCGCCGGGCACCTCGCACCGAGAGTCGACCACCAACTACGAGCTCGACAAGACCATCACCCATACCCGCGCCGAGGCGGGCGCGGTGCGCCGGCTGTCGGCCGCCGTGGTGGTCAACCATCGTCGCGAGGTGAAGGAGGGCAAGGCCGAGGCGACGCCGCTCAACGAGGCGGAGATCGCTCAACTCAACAACCTGGTCCGCCAGGCGATCGGCTTCAACGAGAAGCGCGGCGACACCGTCAACCTGGTCAACGCCGCGTTCACCGAGGCCGAACGGGTGGAGGTCGCAGGGCCGACGCTGGCATCCGAAGTCACCCACCGGCTGCTCGGCAACCTGAACACCGTGCTCTGGGCCGTGGCAGCCATCGTCGCGGCACTGTTCCTCTACCTGGTGGTGGTACGTCCGGTGCTGCGCGACCTGGCCCTGGCGGGCGAGCGCGACATCGCCGCCCAGGAGGCCTATGCCCAGGCAATGGCCGCCGCGACCGCCGGAGGCGACGGGCAGCCGGGGCAGGGCGGGGCCGGCGGCGCGCCGGTTTCGCAGCCGATCATCACCGGCGGCCGGGGCTTCGACGCCGACCTGCAGGCGGTGAAGGACCTCGCGCGCCAGGAGCCCCAGATCGTGGCCAACGTGGTCAAGGACTGGGTCGGGCGGGAATGACCGCCGCGGGCGGCACCGCGGCGAGCGCCGCCGCCGCCGGGACAAGTATCATCGTGCCATGAGCGAAGACGGCATCCGGAAAAGCGCGATCCTGCTGATGTCCATCGGCGAGGACGAGGCGGTGGAGGTATTCAAGTACCTCTCGCCGCGCGAGGTGCAGAAGCTCGGCGCAGCGATGGCCGACCTTCAGAATGTCGAGCGCGAGCAGGTCGAGGAGGTGCTGCGCGACTTCCGCGAGCAGGCCGGCGTGAAGACCACGATCGGCCTGAACTCGGACAGCTACATCCGTTCCGTGCTGACCAAGGCTCTGGGCAACGAGCGCGCCACCGGTGTGATCGACCGCATCCTGCGCGGCAACGACACCGGCGGCATCGAGGCGCTCAAGTGGATGGACGGCGCGTCCATCTCCGAGATGATCAGGAACGAGCATCCGCAGATCATCGCCACCATCCTCGTGCACCTGGAGCGCGACCAGGCCGCCGACGTGCTCACCCATTTCGTCGAGCGCCTGCGCAACGACGTGATGCTGCGCATCGCGGCGCTCGAGGGTGTCCAGCCCTCGGCGCTGAGCGAACTGAACGAGGTGCTGACCCAGCTGCTGCAGGGCGCCAGCAAGGTGTCGAAGAGCGCGCTTGGCGGTGCCACCGTCGCCGCAGAGATACTGAACAACCTGGGTACCTCGCTCGAGGCCTCGGTGATGGCCTCGCTGCGCGAGCACGACGCGGAGCTCGCGCAGCAGATCGAGGACCAGATGTTCGTCTTCGAGAACCTGAACGACCTCGACGACCGTGGCATCCAGCTGCTGCTGCGCGAGGTCCAGTCCGAGTCGCTGATCATCGCGCTCAAGGGCACCTCCAACGAACTGCGCGAGAAGATCTTCCGGAACATGTCCTCGCGCGCCGCAGAGATGCTGCGCGACGATTTCGAGTCGAAGGGCCCGGTGAAGCTCTCCGAGGTAGAGGCCGAGCAGCGCGAGATCCTGAAGATCGTGCGCCGGCTGGCCGACGAGGGGCAGATCGCCCTTGGCGGCAAGGGCGACGAGGGGCTGGTCGGCTGAGGCCGGCCTGCACGGGAGGCACGCATGGGTATCCGCAAGCCGAATGGGCCTACCCCCGGCGGGCCGGCGCCGGTGGTCCCCTGGCGCATGGAGACGCTGGGGGCGCAGCCCGAGGCGCAGCGCGACGCGCCGCCGCCACCGCCGGTACGCCCACCCGAGGAGGAACTGGCGCGCATCCGAGAGGAGGCCCGCGCCGAGGGGCACGCGGCCGGCCTGGCCGCCGGCCTCGAGTCGGGCGCCCTCGAGATCGCGGCGCTTGGCCGGCTGATGGGGCGCCTGCGCGAAGTGATGGAGGAGCACGAGCAGGCCCTGGCCAGCGACGTGATGGGCGTGGCGGTCGAACTCGCGCGCCAGATCATGCGCCATGCGCTGCAGGTCCACCCCGAGGTCGTGCTGCCGGTGATCCGCGAGGCTATCGCCAGCCTGCCGCAGGGCAGCGAGCATCCACGCCTGTTCCTGCATCCGCAGGACACGGCTCTGGTGCGTTCGGTGCTCGATGCCAGCCAGCTCACGCCTGCACCGTGGCGGATCGTCGAGGACGCCCGGCTGGAACGCGGCGGCTGCCGCATCGAGACCGCTGCGAGCGAACTCGATGCCACGCTGGGCTCGCGCTGGAAGGCGGTGCTGGCGTCGCTCGGGCGCGCGGAGCGCTGGGTCGAGCTCGAGGCGCCCCCGCGCGGTCCCGGCGCTGCGGCTGGCCCGGCCGAGGGCGTTGGCGGACCCGCGTGCGAGCCGGTGGCGCAGCCGTCGCGTCCGCGCGAGGCGGGATGAGCGACGACGGCAGCCCGGAGCGGATCTCGCCGCCGGGGCATGCCTCGGAGCGCTGGACGCGGCTGTTCGAGCACGCCCGGCAGGCGGTACGGCAGGCGCAGCCGTGGGTACTGTCTGGCCGGCTGGTCCGCGTCGCCGGTCTGGTGATGGAGACGGTCGGCCTGAAGCTGCCGGTGGGCAGCAGCTGCTACGTGTATTCGCAGACTGGCATGCGCGTTGAGGCCGAGGTGGTCGGCTTCTCCGGCGACAAGCTGTTCCTGATGCCCTCGACCGACGTCTTCGGCCTCGAGCCCGGCGCGATCGTGATGCCGGTCGACGGCGCGACGCGGCGGGTCCCCAGGCTCGGTGCCGATTTTTATCCACGCCGTCGGGCGGCCGACCGTGCGCGACAGGTTGCCGTCGGTGAGCAGCTGCTCGGCCGGGTCGTCGACGGCAACGGCAGGCCGCTGGACGACCTCGGCCCGATCCCGCAGGACCTGCAGGCGCCGCTGTACAGCCGGCCGGCCAACCCGCTCGACCGGTCGCCGATCCGCACCGTACTCGACACCGGCGTGCGCGCGATCAACGCACTGCTCACCGTCGGACGAGGCCAGCGACTCGGCCTGTTCGCCGGCAGTGGCGTCGGCAAGAGCGTGCTGCTCGGCATGATGGCGCGCTACACCAATGCCGACGTCGTGGTGGTCGGGCTGATCGGCGAGCGTGGCCGGGAGGTCAAGGAGTTCATCGAGAACATCCTCGGACCCGAGGGGCGTGCCCGGTCGGTCGTCGTGGCCGCGCCGGCCGACACGCCGCCGCTGCTGCGCCTGCACGGGGCTGCCTATGCCACCACGATCGCCGAGCATTTCCGTGACCAGGGCCTGCAGGTGCTGCTGATCATGGATTCGCTGACCCGCTATGCGATGGCCCAGCGCGAGATCGCGCTGGCGATCGGCGAGCCCCCGGCCACGCGGGGATATCCGCCGTCGGTGTTCGCGAAGTTGCCGCAACTGGTCGAGCGCGCCGGCAACGGACGGACCGGGGGCGGGTCGATCACTGCGTTCTACACCGTCCTCGCCGAAGGCGACGACCAGCAGGATCCGATCGCCGACTCCGCGCGCGCGATCCTGGACGGGCACGTCGTGCTGTCGCGTTCGCTCGCCGACCAGGGGCATTACCCGGCGATCGACATCGAGGCTTCGATCAGCCGCGCGATGAACGAACTGGTGTCGCCGGAGGAGTTCGCACTGGTGCGCCGCTTCAAGTACTACTACTCGCGCTACCAGCGCAGCCGGGACCTGATCAGCGTCGGGGCGTACGTGCGCGGCGGTGACCGGGAACTGGACGAGGCGGTGGCGCGATATCCCGACCTCGAACGTTTCCTGCAGCAGGGCCAGTACGAGCGGGCGGACTACGCCCAGTCGCGCAGCGCCCTGGCCACGCTGTTCGCTGCATGAGCCGCCGCTTTCCGCTGCAGGCGCTGGTTGACCTGTCCGCCGACCGGGTCGATGCAGCCGAACGGCGGCTGCAGGTGCTCGATGCCGAGCGCCGGCAGGCGAAGGACAAGCTCGCGCAGGTCGAGGCCTACCGCGTGGAGTACCGGGCGCGGCTGCAGGGTGCGCTCACTGGCGGCCTGGATGCCGCGCGCGTGCGCGAGTGGCATGCCTTCCTTGCCCGGCTCGACGAAGCCTGCACCCAGCAGGCGTCGGAGGTCGCGCTGCGTGAGGCGGCCTGGCTCGCCGGACAGAAGGACTGGCTGGAGCAGCGGCGGCGCAAGAAGGCGTTCGACGCACTGTCCGACCGGCATGCGCGGTCCGAAGCGGTCCGCGAAGGCAAGCGGGAGCAGCGCCTGCAGGACGACCATGCGCAGACGATGCTGCGTGCGG
>CANHBC010000115.1 GCA_947458835.1 Betaproteobacteria bacterium
CGGGTGGCCGAGCGCTGGTCGACCATGCCCTGCGCTCCGCTGCACCCGGGCTTCGCGGCGCTGGCAGGCACCACGCTGCGCTGGCTCGACGAGTTGCCCTCTCGGCTGGCCGCAGGGGCGTTCGCGTTGGTCGGCGACTTCACCGGTGCGGTCGAGGGCTGGCAGGGTGCGGCGCGCGAACGGGCCGGCGAGCCGCGTGCACGGATGGTCGCTGCCGCCCTGGGCGCGCTGGGCATGGGTGCGGGCGTGCCGTCCTCCGACCCTCGCTTCGCACGCGATGCCACCGGCAGCGAAGATGCGTTCGACGGCGCCGCCTGGGATGCCGACTCGTATGCGATCGCGGTGCGCCAGATGGATGGCGCCGCGTCGCTCGTGTGGCGCAGCCTGCTGCTGTGGCTCGCCGTGCTGGCCGTCGTCGTGCTGGTGTTCTGAACGGCGGCGCTCGCGCGTCCGCCGCCGGCACGCCGGCCTTTCCTCCAACCGTCGTTCCAGCCGGGCTGCCGGCTGCCAGCCGAGGCGATCCACCATGACCGACCTGCATTCCCTCGAAACGCCCGCGCTGCTCCTCGATCGCGCCTGCATGGCGCGCAACATCCAGCGCATGCAGGCGCAGGTCGATGCGCTCGGCTGCCGCCTGCGCCCGCACGTGAAGACCAGCAAGAGCTGGCCGGTGGTGCAGGCGCAGCGTGCCGCCGGTGCCGCGTCGATCACCGTGTCCACGCTGAAGGAAGCCGAGCAGTTCTTCGCGCAGGGCGAGCGCGACATCCTCTACGCGGTCGCGCTCGCACCGAACAAGGTCGCGCATGCGCTCGACCTGCGCGCGCGGGGCTGCGACCTCGCGGTGATCGTCGACTCCGTGGCCGCGGCCCGCGCCGTCGCCTCGGCGGTCGCGTCCGCCGGGATGCCCCTGCCCACGCTGGTCGAGATCGACAGCGACGGACACCGGTCCGGCGTGCGCCCGGGCGACCCGCTGCTGCTGGAGATCGGGCAGGTGCTGCATGCCGCCGGGTCGCTGGCCGGGGTGATGACCCATGCCGGCGGCTCGTACGACCTCGATACGCCACAGGCACTGCAGGCGATGGCCGCGCAGGAACGCGATGCGGTGCTGGCCTGTGCCGCCGCGCTGCGCGCCGCCGGGCTGCCCTGCCCGCGGGTGAGCGTGGGCTCGACCCCCACCGCGCTGTCGGCCACCGACCTGGCTGGCGTGACCGAGGTGCGCGCCGGCGTCTACGTGTTCTTCGACCTGGTGATGGCCGGCATCGGCGTGTGCAGCGAACGCGACATCGCGCTGTCGGTGCTCACCAGCGTGATCGGCCACCAGCCGGCGAAGGGCTGGATCATCGTCGATGCCGGCTGGATGGCGATGAGCCGTGACCGCGGCACCGCGAAGCAGGCGGTCGACCAGGGCTACGGCGCGGTCTGCGCCGCCGACGGCCAGCCGCTGCCCACGCTCTGGATGGGCTCGGCCAACCAGGAGCACGGCATCGTGTCGATGCGCGATGGCAGCTGCCCGGCGGACCTGCCGGCGCGCTTCCCGGTCGGCACGCTGCTGCGCGTGCTGCCCAACCATGCCTGCGCGACCGCGGCCCAGCACGACGCCTACCGCGTGCTCGACGGTGGCGCGATCGTCGATACCTGGCCGCGCTTCTCCGGCTGGTAGACCTGAAGGCGGTGCCCGGCCCGCGCCGCGGTCTGGGTCAGGGCGCGATCGGCGTGCCGCAGCCGCGCAGCCGGCGGCCGTCGACCTCGAGCAGTACCGTGGCCGCGGCGCGCTCCCCTGTGAGCTCGTCCACGCACGGCGCGTCCGGCTGCACGACGATCACGTGCCGGCGACCATCGGCGACGCCGACATGACGTGTGCTGCCGTAGGTCGGCCCGGGCGTGGCGGCGAGGGCGGGCCATTCCGTGCGGCCCGGCAGCGCAGCGTCGGCCGCCCCTGCGGGGACCAGCACCACCCGGTCGTCGGGTCCGATCTCCAGCAGCCAGCCCGGGTTGCGCCCCTGGCCGCGGAACGTGACGCCGCGTGCCCGCGCATCCTCGATCAGCGACAGCGCGCGCACCTCGTTGCAGTACGCCGGCGGGGCCGGCTTGCGCTGCAGCAGTGCCTGCCCACCCCGGTTCCAGAACAGCCAGTCGGCGTCCTCGAAGCGCGCACCCGAGGCGCTCGCCACCTGAGGCAGCACCCGGCGCGTTCCTTCGATCCGCAGTTCCATCGACGAGCTTCCCGGCAGTACCCGCGTGCCGACGCTGCGCCCGTCCTCGCAGCGCCATCCCTCGGCGAGCAGGCGGGGCACAGTGTCCCCCGGTGCCCCGCGCGGTGCCGACGGTACCGCGGCCTGCGCGGGCGCCTGCATGGCGGGTGCGGCAGGCCGTGCCGACATCGAGGGCAGACGCACCGCGCCACAGCCTGCCAGCGCCGCGGCGGCCAGCAGCAGTACCGCCGGCAGCGCGCTGCGCGCGAGGGCGGGTGGTGGGGCGTGGCTCGTGGCGGCGGCGGTTTCCATCGGCCGATTGTATGCGCGGGGCCACCGGTGCCACGGCGGCCGGGCGCTTGCGCCCCGGTCGGGATTGTCCCAACCTTGCACCTTGCACCTTGCACCTTGCATGCCCCGTGCCACCGCCCCCTGTAACAACCCCTGCCGAGAGGGATGCCCCGATGCCGGACCCGCGCCTGAACCTGATCGATCCCGACCCGGAGGTCGCCTTCGACCGCGAGGTCGCCGCGACCTACGTCCGCTATGCCGGCATGCTCAACCAGCGTGGCTACGTGCAGAGCTCGCTCGGCAACATGGTGATCCGCGTGCCGCACCCGAAGTATCCCGACGGGCTCTGCTACGTGAAGCCGCAGGGACTGTCGCTGGAGGAGGCAGGCATCGATGACCTTGTGGTCACCGACATCCCGCACGGTGCGATCGTGCACGGCAGCCGTGCGACTACCGTCGGCCACCAGATGAACCGGGAGATCCTGCGCCTGCGCCCGGACGTGAACTGTGTGATCCACCTGCACCACGACGAGACCATCGCCTTCCTGGCCGCCGGCTTCGAGGAAATCCGCTCGACCTCGCTCACCTTCTCCTACCTGATGCAGAAGCCGGCCGCCTACCTGCCGGCGCATCTCAACGTCGAGGAGGACGTGGCGCCGATCAAGACCTTCATCCAGGACACCAACTGCATCGTGATGCGCCGGCACGGCTTCACCGTGCTCGGTCGCACGGTATCCGAGGCCTACCACCGCACGAACGTGCTGGTGTCCGAGGTCAAGCGCAACATCATCGTCGAGACGCTGTGTGCCGCGCGCGGCACCACCGGCGAGTACCTGTCGAAGGAAGACATGCAGTGGATGTTCGAGCGCGGCGATGCGGTGGTCTATCCGCAGGCGCGCCCGCCCGCCGGCAGCTGAACGGCCGCCGGCGGGGCCCGCGGCTGGCGCGCGGGTTCAGCCGGCGGCCAGCGCGCGCGCAATGAACGACCTGACCATCGCGTGCGCGCGGTCGGTCTGCGGGCCGGGGTCGGCCACCCAGATGTGCCCGCAGCCTTCAAAGACCTCGCAGGTGCAGTCGCCGCCCGCCCTCCGGTAGGACTGCGCGAACTTCACCTGGATCTCCGGCAGCACGTTGTCGTCGTCGCCACCCTGCATCACCAGCATCGGCACCAGGGTCACCGGCTCGCCGCGGTCGAGGATTGCCTGCGGGTTGCCTTCATGGATCGATTCCGGCGGGTTCCAGTAGGTGGACGACCGGCGCACCATGTCGGCCACCCCGCGCCGCTCGGCATTGAGGTGCCGGGCGTAGGGGTCGCTGATCGGCGAGCGCGTGGCGACGTAGCGCACGCTCGCATCGATCTCCGGATGGCCTTCGAGCGGCAGCGCCGCGTAGCGCGCATCGTCCGGTCGCATGGCGACCAGCTGGGCGAGGTGGCCACCGCTGGAGCTGCCGAGCAGTCCGACGGTGGCTGGGTCGCCCTTCCACTGCGCGCAGTTCGCCTTCAGCCAGCGCACGCCGTAGTGGGCGTCCTGCACCGAGGCGGGGTAGGGCGCTTCGCCTGCCAGGGTCAGGTCGATCGCCACCACCAGCAGGCCGCTGGCGGCCAGCGCCTCGTCCATCGGCACGTTGGCGAAGCGGTCCTTGTTGTTCCAGGCCCCGCCGTGCAGGTCGAGTACCACCGGGAACGGTCCGATGCCCTGGGGCTGGTAGATGCGCGCCAGCAGCTGCCGGGCCGGCGTGCGCCGGAACTCGACGTCCCAGGTGCGTATCTCGAAGGTTGCTTCCGGGTCGTAGCGCGTGGCCATCGTGTCTCCTTGCTGCTCCGGCATCGGCCGTGGAACCCGATTGTCGCGCGCTTCCGCAAGCGCTGCCCGCGGCCGGGCCGGCCCGAGGGCAGCGCTCGCCGGTCAGGCGTGCGGGCGTGCAGCCCCGCCGGACAGCGAGCGCGCGATGAACGACTTCACCACCTCGATCGCGCGGTCGGTCTGCGGGCCCGGGTCGTCGACCCAGGCGTGGTCGCAGCCCTCGAAGATCTCGAGCTCGCAGTGGCCACCGGCGGCGTTGTAGGACGCGGCGAAACGTTCCTGCAGGCCGGGCAGCACGTTGTCGTCGGCGCCGCCCTGCATGACCAGCATCGGCGGCAGTTCGACCGGTTCGCCCCGATCGAGGATCGCCTGCGGGTTGGCCTCGCCGATGGTCTCCCACGGCACGAAGTAGCGATGGCTGTTGTCGATCATCTCGGTCCAGTCGCGCTGCTTCGCGGTGTCGTAGCGTGCCTGCGGGTCGCTGATCGGCGAACGGGTCGCTACATAGCGCACCCCGCCGGCATCCAGGCCGGGCGCCTCGGCCAGCGGCAGTGCGCCGTGGACTGGCTTGTCGGGCTGCATCGCGATCAGCTGCGCGATGTGGCCGCCGCTGGAACTGCCCACGATGCCGAGCAGGTCCGGATCGGCGTTCCATTCGCGGGCATGCGCCTTGAGCCAGCGCACGCCCAGGTGTGCATCCTGCACGTTGGCCGGGTAGGGGGCCTCGGGCGCGCGCGTGAGGTCGATCGACACCAGCAGCAGGCCGCTGGCAGCCAGCGCGTTGGCCATGATCGGGTTGTGCAGCCGGTCCTTGTTGTTCCATGCGCCGCCGTGCAGGTGCAGCACCGGCGGGAACGGGCCGGGGCCCTCCGGCTGGTAGATGCGCGCGAGCAGGGTGCGGGTGGGTGCGCGGCGAAACTCGATGTCACGGCAGGTCACCGTGAAGCGCGCGGCGGGATCGTAGCTGGCAGTCATGCTTCCTCCTGGCATCCGGACGTCTGGCCGGAAAGGAGGGATTGTCGCGCATGCGGGCGCTGGAAGGCAGGCCGGGACGAGGCCCCGGCCTGCATCCTTCATCGCTCAGACCGCCGCGAGCTTCGCCAGCACGTCCGCGCTCTCCGGGACGGTGCCCGGTGCGTAGACATGCGAGTGCCGGATCGTGCCGGTGGCATCGACGATGAACAGCGAGCGTGCGTCCATCCCGCGCTCATCGTTGAACACGCCGTAGGCGCGACCGACCGCGCCATGCGGCCAGAAGTCCGACAGCAGCGGGAACGGCAGGCCGCCCAGCGATTCCGCCCACGCCTTCAGGCTGGGGACGGGGTCGGCACTGACCTGCAGGATCTCTGCGTCGAGTGCCTGGAATTGTGCGTAGTTCTCACGGAACCCGCTCACTTGATTCTTTCACCCACCAGTGAAGGCGAAGGGCAGGAAGGTCACCACGGTACGCCGCCCGCGGAAGCTGGCGAGCGTGAGCGTGGCACCGGTATGCGATGCGAGCGAAAAGTCCGGCGCGGCTGTGCCGGGTTGAAGAGCGGCCATGGACGAGTCTCCTTGGGCGGGTCGCGGTGCGGGAACATGCACCGTGGCGCCATCGTAGCGCAGTCGGCCGCCGGCGGGCGGTACCCGGCACTGACCGGGCCCGGCATCGGTGCCCGGTCAGGCGCCGCCTTCGGGCATGACCAGACCGAGCTTGCGCTCGGTGGCACGCAAGTAGGCGAGGTGAGCCAGCGCCACGTCCTGGCTGGCCATGCCCTGGGTGACGATCAGCGCGCGCTGCTTCGGATCGGTGCGGCCCGGGTGCTTGCCGCCGACCACCTCGGCTACGGTCGCGTCGACCCAGCCGGGGCCTTCCTGGCCGAACAGCTCGATCAGTTCCTTCTGGAGCTGCTCTCGGCTGTCGACCACGAACAGGTCGGCCTGCTCTGCGTACGCGCGGCCCGGCTCGGCCGTGTCGAGCGTGGCCACCACCGCGCCCGGTGCGATCCAGTCGGCCTCGATCAGCGCCTTGCCGCTGTTGGTCGCGGTCAGCACCAGGTCGGCGCCGGACACCGCGTCCTGGATGCTGTCCATCGCGCGCGCCGTTACCTTGTAGCGGGACTCGGCCAGGCGGGCCAGTGCTTCGCGGGTATGCGGGCGACGCGAGACCACGCGTACCTCGCGCAGCCCGAACAGCTTCGAGTAGTACTCGAGCGCGGTGGTCGCCAGGTTGCCGGCACCGACCAGCGCCAGCACGCCGGCGTCGGGCAGTGCGAGCCTGCGCGCGGCCATCACGATCGAGGCGACGGTGCGCTGGGCATAGCTCCAGGTCTCGTCGACGAAGGCCAGCGTGCGCGAGGAGGCGGTATCGACCACCACCACGTAGCGCGTCGCGTTGCGCGAATTCTCGTCGGTGGCCAGGTGTGCCACCACGCGGAAGCCGGCGATCGACAGTGGGTCGAGGATGCAGGCCTTGAGGTGGTAGTGGTTTTCGTGGACGTCGCGCATGTTCATGTTGCGCGGCGAGGGCCAGCGCACCTTGCCTTCGGCGTCCCAGGCGACGACGCGCTCGATCTGCTCGATGACGTCCTGCGAAGTGAGCAGGGACTGGCACTGGCTGGAGGTAAGGTAGATCGGCGGATTCTGCATGGTCGGGCTCCGGCGGGGTACGTGGCTAATTCCCCGAGTCTACCTTCAAGGTCCGGGCGCCATGCTATCTTTCCGTGATCACAGTACGGCGTTACGGAAGGGCGATCGACATGCGGCCGAAGCGGCTCGGGATACGGTTCGAGGGATTCGAGGGCCTCGACGAGGCGCGCGCGCTGGCCCGCGCCGCCGAGGCGGCGGGCGCCTCGAGCCTCTGGATGTCGCAGCACCTGGGCGGGCGCGACGCGCCGACGCTCGCCACGATCATCGCCGCCGGGACGCAGCGCATCCGCGTGGTGCCCTCCAACCTGTCGCCGTTCATCGCGCACCCGACCACGGTGGCGATGATGCTGGCCACGCTGTCGGAGTTCGCGCCGGGGCGGGTGGCCGCGTCGATCGGCATCGGCAATCCGCTCGACCTCTCGCAGTCGGGTGCGGTGGTCGAGGAGGCCGAGGATGCGGTGTGCGACTTCGTCGGCGCGCTCGACCGGCTGTTCACGCGCCAGCCGGTGGAGTTCGCCGGCCGCACGTTCCGGCTCGGCGGTGCGAAGCTCAACGTCGCCGCCGGGGTCGCGATACCGGTGTACGTGACCTGCCTCGAGCCGAAGATGGCCCGCCGCGCCGGGGCCACCTCGGCGTCGCTGCAGCTCTCCGCCGGCTTCTCGCCCGCCTTCGCGGCCGCCTGCGTCGAGGCGTTCGACGGCGGTGCGGCGAACGCCGGCCTCGACGCCTCCGGACGGCCGCGTGCCTGCTTCGCCTACTTCGGCACCGACGAACGCGAGTCCTTCGAGGGCGTTCGGCGCAAGCTCGCCTACCTGTTCCGCAACCGGCTGATGGCCGAGAACATCCGGTTGTCGGGGCTGCCGATCGACCAGGCGGCGATCATCGAGTGCATCGGGCGGCGCGACCTCGAGGCGGCCACCCGGCTGGTCCCCGATGCCGCGGTCGAGGCGTTCGCGGTGACCGGCAGCCTGTCGACCTGCCTTGCCACCGTGCGCCGCTTCTTCGATGCAGGTATCGACGAGATGCTGATCAACGTCGGGTCGACCGAGGCCGAGCGCAACGCGGCCTTCGAGCTGATCGCCGCGGTCAACGCCGGCACCGGCCGATAAGCCTGGCAGCGGCGGCGGTCACGGCCGGCCGGCACGCGGGCCGGTAGCCGCGCGGCCGGTCAGGCGCGGCGTACCCGCAGCAGCTTCATCGCCTGCTCGCGCATCGCCGGCCGCACGTTGCCGGTGAGCGCGACTGCCGGCCCGGCCTCGAGCATCCGCTCGAACAGTCGGCGCACCTTCGCGGCGCTGACCGAAGCGATCCGGTCGAGCCACTCCTCGTGGCTGCGTGCCCGGCCCAGCGCGAACAGCTCCAGCGCTGCATCCTCCAGCCGGCGGCCCGGACGCTCGAGCGCCCGCAGCCTCGACACCAGTACCTGGTTGCGCGCACGCCTCAGCTCGGCTGGGTCTATGCGCCCGGCATGGGCATCGAGCATCGTCGCGAGCTCGGCCAGCAGCGGCTCGACGTTGGCCGGCGAGGTCGAGGCCTCGATCCGGAACTGGCCCCAGCTGTCCATCACGTCGGCAGACGCATCGGCGTGGTAGACCAGCCCGAGCTGCTCGCGCAGCCGATGCAGCAGCGGCGAGCTCATGCCTTCGCCGAGCACCGAGGCGGCGATCAGCGCGGTCGGATCGTCGGCCTGCAGCGATGGCACAGGGAACCCGACCACGAGATGCGTCTGGCTGCTGCCGACGAGGCGCCGGGTGCGCAGGCCGCCGATGAACTCCGGCGCTTCGATGCGGTTGCCGGTGCCGCCCGGCATCGACCCGAACGCCGCCGACAGCGCATCGAGCACCGCGTCGGGCTCGATGTCGCCGATCACCCCGGCGACGACGTTGGTCCCGGAATACTGGCGTGACACGTGGCGCACGAGGTCGTCGCGTCCGAAGCGCGCCAGGTTGCGCGCAGTGCCGATCACCGGCCGCGCCACCGGATGGCGCCCGAAGCTCGCTTCGTCGAACAGGCGCCAGGCATTGGCGGCCGGATCGTCCTGCTCGTCGGCGAGTTCGGCCTGCAGTACGGTGCGCTCGCGTTCGAGTTCCGCCTCGGGGTAGGTCGCATGCCGCACGATGTCGCCCAGCATCCCGACCATCGACAGCGCATCGCGCGGCATGCCGCACATGTAGTAGGCGGTGTGGTCCTTGTCGGTGTGCGCGTTGACGTCCGCGCCCAGCCTCTCGGCGTCGAGGTTCAGGCGCCGCGCATCGCGCGTGGGCGTGCCCTTGAACGCCATGTGCTCGATCACGTGGCTGATGCCGTTGTCGCGCGCGGCCTCGTGCGCGCTGCCGGAGCGCACGAACACGCTGACCGATGCGGTGTGCAGGCCGGGTGAACGGATGGCGAGCAGGCGCACGCCGTTGGGCAGTGTCACGACGGGCAGGGACGGTGCGGCTCGTCGAGCGGTGCGTCGAGCTGCGGGTCGAGCTGCGGGGCGGGCGGCCCGTACGGTTCTGGCGGTTCGGATGGGGCAGGTCCTGGCTGGCGGGGCCCGATGCTATCGCAGGTCGACGCCGGGCATCCGGCGCCCGGCCCCGCGTCGACGGCGCCCGGCCCGGGGGCGGACAGCCGACGGGCGTTCAAGTTCGGGGACGGGCATCCGATATCCTCCGCCGACGAGCCGGAAATCCCGGCTGGATTCGCACAGGGAGACTAGATGAACAAATCCATCCGGACCGCTGCGCTCGCCGTCGGCGGGGTCGCGATCCTCGGCGCCGTCTGGGCGGGGGGCAGCGTGTACGCTGGCCGCGTCGCCGCCGACCGCATCAAGGCACTGGCCGTGCCGGCCAGCCCGGCCTCCGGGGTCAGCGTCGCGGCCGTGAGCCACGACACCGGGCTGTTCGCCTCGTCGGGCAGCTTCGAGGTCCGCTTCAATGAGCACTGCAACGCGTCCGGGTCGACCGGGCCGGGGGCGGTCAAGGTCGAGTACAAGATGTCCCACCTTCTGCTTCCCTGGTCGACGGTGCGCTTCGAATGGAAGGCCGTCCCGACCGGCGAGGTCGGCGCGACGCTGTTGGAGTTGACCAACGGCGCACTGCGCGCAGAGGGCCGGGGCAGCGCGTCCTGGGGCAGCACGGTCCGCTCCAGCGTGGCGATGCCGGAGCTGCTGCTCGGCAGTGGCACCCAGGCACTGCGTGTGTCGGCAGGCAGCGGCGAGCTGACTTTCGGCGGCAAGGCGTTCGGCCTGAAGTGGAAGACCGAGCGCATCGCCGGGCGCGGCGCCGGCAAGGCGCTGGAGGTGGTCAACCTCGGCTTCGAGATCGACCTCAAGGACCGGTCGCGTGGCATCGGCACCACGGTGCTGAGCGTCGAGCGGGTCGGTGCCGGCTTCGGCACCGCCGAGGGTTTCCGCCTGGCCACCGAGGCAGTCGAGCGCGGCGATCGCACCGACGTGACGATCACGCCCAGCCTGCGCTCGGTCGAGATGCCCGGCCAGAAGGCACGTGACCTGTCGATGCAGGTCGCGTTGCGTGACGTGCATACCGCCAGCCTGGAGACGATCCAGCGCATCGGCACCGAGAGCTGTGGCTACAGCAGGCTCAAGCCCGAGGACCAGCAGAACCTGCGCGCGGCGGTACGCACCGCGCTGACCGGCGGCCTGTCGCTGGGCATCACCGACGTCAAGGGTACGGTCGGCGATGGCAGCCTCGAGGGCTTCCTGAAGGTCGAACTGAAGAAGGCGGCACCGGCCGTCGCCCTGGCCGCGGTCGGCACCGACCCGGTGGCGATCGACCTGGCCAACCTGCTGGTGTCCAGCGGCGAGCTCACGCTCAAGGGTAATGCGATGAACGCGCAGCAGCGTTCGACCGCCGTCGGCATGGGGTTCGCCACCGAGGTGCCCGGCGGGCTGAAGGCCGGGTTCGAGTACGCGGATGGCCTGCTCAAGGCGAACGGTCGGGTGTTCGACGCTGGCCCGCTCCAGGTGGCGCTGTCCGGCGCCGATCGACGCCTCAACGCATTCCTCGGCGTGCCGGTGGCGGTCCGCGAGACGCCCAAGGCCGGGATCGGGCTGATGTCGGACGCGGCACCGGCCGAGGCGCCTGGCATGCCGCCGGTCAACTCGGCCTCGGTGCGCACGGCGCCGGCGGCGGTCAATGCGCTGCCGTCGAACAATGCGCTGCCACCGAACAATGCCAATACGTCCGGCCCCGTGAGATCGCCCTCGCCGCCGAACTCGGCTGGCCCGGTGAACTCCTACAACGCCCGCTGAGGAGGCGATCCTGATGAACGACACCCCACTGCCGCGCAGGCGGACCATCGGCGCAGTGCTCGGCACTTTGCTGGCCGGATTCGCCGTCGTCGCGTTCGCACAGCCCGATGCCGTCGCGCTGCCCAAGACCGGCAGTTGCCCGAGCGGCTATTCGACCAGCGGCAACTACTGCGCGCCAGGCAGTGGGGCGCGCTTCGCGGTGCCCAAGGTCGGCAGCTGCCCGAGCGGTTACTCGACCAGCGGGAACTACTGTCTGGCCGGCCCCGGTGCGCGGCACGCGGTGCCCAAGGTCGGCAGCTGTCCGAGCGGCTATTCGACCAGCGGCGACTACTGCCTGAGTTCGCGCTGACGCCCGTCCAGGCTGCGGGCGGCGCGCGATCGCTGCGATAATCCGGCACGGCGCGACCCGCGCCTGCCGCCGAAGGAAACCGCCCATGCCGACAGGCTCCCCGTCCGCGCGAAGGCTCGTCCTCGCCGCGGCCACCCTTCTGTCCGTGTCGCTGCTGCCCGCGGGGGCATCGGCACAGTCGTTCCCCGACCGTCCGCTGCGCGTGGTCATTCCTTACGGGCCGGGCGGCGGTACCGACAACCTGCTGCGGGTGATCGGCCCGGCCGCGTCCACGGCGCTTGGTCAGCCGGTGGTGCTGGACAACCGACCCGGCGGCGCATCGATCATCGGTACGGAACTCGTGGTGAAGGCCGCGCCCGACGGCTACACGCTGCTCGCCACCGACAGCGCGGTGCTGGTCAACCCGGGCCTGTTCAAGGCGAAGATGCCGTTCGACACCGTGAAGGCCCTGGGCGCGGTGACCATGCTGGCGAGCGCACCGGTGGTGCTGGTCACGCATCCGTCGGTGCCGGCGAAGAGCGTGTCCGATCTGCTTGCGCTGGCGCGCGCGAAGCCCGGGTCGCTCAACTACGCGTCCGGTGGCCTGGGTGCGTCGACGCACCTGGCCGGTGAACTGATGAAGCAGGTGGCGGGCGTGGACATCGTGCACGTGCCGTACAAGGGCACCGGGCCGGCGATGGCCGACCTGCTCGGCGGGCACGTGAACATGCAGTTCTCCGGCATCAGCAGCGCGCGCCCGCATGTCGACGCCGGCAAGCTGCGCGCGCTGGCGGTGACTGGCCGCCAGCGCAATCCGGCGATGCGCGACGTGCCGACCTTCGAGGAAGCTGGCATCAAGGGTGTGGATGCGGACACCTACTGGGGGCTGTACGCGCCCACCGGCGTCCCCGCAACGGTGCTGGCCACGCTCAACCGCGCCTTCGGTGGCGCGATGCGCAGCGCGGCGCTGGCCGACCGGCTGTCCGACCTGGGCTTCATTCCGATCGCCAACTCGCCCGATGAGGGCACCCGGCAGATGCGGGCGCTGATCGCACGCTGGACCGATGTGGTGGACCGCGCGAAGATCCGGGTGGAGTGATGGGTACGCAGGCGATCCTGCGCGCCTCCCCCCTCGGCTTCCCGTGGGAGACCGAGGACCCTTTCCTGTTCTGCGTGCACCACCATGACCGCTATCCGCGCGGCAACGCCGCGTTCGGGCCGGACGCCTCGCTCGCCGGGCGTGACCTGGGCCAGGACTTCGGCGGCCGCGATGGCTGGAGCATGTACCACGGGCAGGTCGTGCCCGGCTTCCCCGCGCATCCGCATCGCGGCTTTGAGACGGTGACCCTGGTACGCGACGGGCTGGTCGACCATTCCGACTCACTCGGCGCTGCCGCCCGCTTCGGCGAGGGCGACGTGCAGTGGCTGACCGCGGGCCGGGGCATCGTGCATGCGGAGATGTTCCCGCTGCTGCACCGGCAGCGGCCGAACCCGGTGGAACTGTTCCAAGTGTGGCTCAACCTGCCGGCGCGCAGCAAGATGGCCGAGCCGCACTTCACCATGTTCTGGTCGCACCGGATCCCGAGCGGCACCTTTGTCGATGCCGCCGGCCGGCACGCCCGGGTGCGCTGCGTCGCCGGCAGCCTGGGCGCGGGCGGCGCCGAAGAGCC
>CANHBC010000116.1 GCA_947458835.1 Betaproteobacteria bacterium
ACGACGGTCCATCCCGTCGCGCCGGAGCGAGCCCCGATGCAGCAGTACCATGACCTGATGCGCGCCATCCTGGAGCGCGGCCACCGCAAGGCCGATCGCACCGGCACCGGCACGCTCAGCCTGTTCGGCTGGCAGATGCGCTTCGACCTGGCCGACGGGTTCCCGCTGGTGACGACCAAGAAGCTGCACCTCAAGTCGATCATCCACGAACTGCTGTGGTTCCTGAAGGGCGACACCAACGTCGCCTACCTCCACGAGCACGGCGTGACCATCTGGGACGAATGGGCGGACGCCAACGGCGACCTCGGGCCAGTGTATGGCCGCCAGTGGCGCAGCTGGACCGCCCCCGACGGACGCGCGATCGACCAGCTCACGCAGATCGTGGAACAGATCCGCCGCACGCCCGACTCACGCCGGCTGGTCGTATCCGCCTGGAACGTCGGCGAGCTCGACCGGATGGCGCTGCTGCCCTGCCACGCCCTGTTCCAGTTCTACGTGGCCGATGGCCGCCTGTCGTGCCAGCTGTACCAGCGCAGCGCCGACGTGTTCCTCGGCGTGCCGTTCAACATCGCCTCCTACGCGCTGCTGACGATGATGGTCGCGCAGGTCTGCGGCCTGGAACCGGGCGAGTTCGTGCATACCCTCGGCGACGCGCACCTCTACCTGAACCACCTCGACCAGGCGAACGAGCAACTGCAGCGCACGCCGCGGCAGATTCCCGTGATGAAGCTCGACCCGTCGGTGACCGACCTCTACGCCTTCCGCTTCGAGGACTTCACGCTCGAGGGCTACGATCCATGGCCGGCGATCAAGGCGCCGATTGCGGTCTGAACCGGTGACAGCCTACGTCCCGCCCTCGCTGATCGTCGCGATGTCGCGCAACCGGGTGATCGGCCGCGGCAACGCGATGCCCTGGCACCTGCCGTCCGAACTGCAGCGCTTCCGGCGCATCACGACCGGACACCACATCGTGATGGGGCGGCGCACGTTCGAGTCGATCGGCCGGCTGCTTCCCGGACGCACCTCGGTGATCGTCACCCGCAACCGTGGCTATGCCGTCGAGGGCGCGATCATCGTGCACTCGCTCGACGATGCCCTGCGCGCCTGCTCAGGGGACGACGAGCCGTTCGTGATCGGTGGTGCCGACCTGTTTGCGCAGGCGCTGCCGCTCGCCCGGTGCATCCACCTCACCACGATCGATGCCGACATCGAGGGCGACGTCCGGATGCCCGAGTTCGACCGCGGCGCGTTCGTCATCGGCAACCACGAACGGGTCGATGCGGGACCGTCGCAATCGCTCGCCTACGACTACGAGCGCCTCGAGCGCATCGTCCCGGCCACCGGCAGTTGAGGAACGCCGCGGTTCAGCGCGCGCCGCCCTTGCGTTCGACCGACTGGAGTTCCCAGCGAAGCCGGTCACCCATCATGACCAGCGTGCCGCCGGCCTCGCCGCCGCCGGACATCAGGTCCTCGTTGAAGCTGTCCTCCTGCGATCGCACCACCGCACCCAGCGACGGCGCGTACCAGTCGACTTCCTTGCGTGTGGTCTCGGTGCGGTAGAAGCGATCGTCGCCGAGGAACAGGTCGCGTACGACGCGCAGGGTGCGGAACGCCCCGGCCGGCACCTTCACCGTTTCCCAACCGGCGACATGGCCGTTGACGATCACCCGGCGCGGCGGCGAACCGTCGGATTCGCGCGCGGTCAACGTCTGCCTGAAGCGTGCCCCCGGCCGCAGCGGGAAGGGCAGCACGCGCATCGGCGGATCGAACGCGACGCTGCTTCCGTCGGCGCGCTCCAGGCGCACGACGTTCCCGTCCGTGTCCAGCACGCGGGTGATGAAGATCGCCCGGTTCGGGCCGTAGGCGACCTCGGCCGGGATCTGGTAATCCATCCCTTCCACGCGCGAGCCCGACGGGTCGAACACGTGGCGCACCGCAGCGCGCGGCTCGCCGTTGTAGTCGTTGAACGTGGCATAGGTGAGCACGCTGCCGGACGGAGGCAGGCTCGGGGCGGCGATGATCTCTCCGGCCGGGGCGGACGGGTCGGTCGCGCATCCGGCGGTTGCCAGGACCAGCGCCGCGAGCGCGGCAAGCGGAAGTCGGCGGATCTGCATCGGTTGTCTCCGTCAGCGTCGGGGCAAGGTACAGGGAAAGGCATCCTGCGCGCTGGAAGCTTAATGCGCCACACCGCTTCGCGGCGCACGACCGACCCCGTCCGCTCAGACAGAGTCGACGAGACAGTCGACCGACTGCTCGTCAACCCGCCTGTCGATTCACGAACACCTCGGACTGGCCGCCGGCGGACCGAGGCAGGTCGTCGACCTGCAGGACGGCCAGCTCGAAGCGGTCGCCCATCCGCCCGCGCACCGTGGCCAACAGGGCGTCCTGCTCTGACGGCGCCAGCGGGTGGTCGCAGACCACGTGCAGCTCGATCCGGTCGGGCGCCACCTGCACGAACTGGTGCCACTGGATGCCCGGCACCGCATCGAGCGAGATCAGTTCGCAACCCGGCCAGCGGCGTGAACCGTCGGGCAGCATCATCAGGTTGCGCGCGCGGCCGTCGATGCGCGCCAGCACGGCCAGGCCGCGGCCGCAGTCGCAGGGGCCGCCGGCGGTCGCGAAGTCGCCAGTGTCGTAGCGCACGAAGGGCATGGCGAAGTTGTGCAGCGAGGTGACCACCACCCGGCCCATGGCTCCGGCGGGCACCGGCTGCCCACGGTCGTCGAGCAGTTCCATCAGGATGCCCTCCTGCTGCACGTGGTAGTGCTCATGGTCCGGGCACTGCAGCGCCAGGCAACCGAGTTCGCGCGTCGAATACGCATCGACCAGCGGCAACCCGAAGGCCACCCGGCAGGCGGCGCGCTGCTCCGGCGTCACCCGTTCGGAAAGGGTACGGATGTCGCGCAGCCGCGGCAGCTTCAGGCCGTGGCCGCTGAACCAGCCGGCGAGCCGGTACAGATTGCCCGGCGAAGTGACCAGGCTGTGCGGATCCTGTTCGACCAGCCACGCCGCCTGCTCGACGACCGGACGGTCGATGCTCAGCCCCACGGCCGGGCCGGTGGTGCAAAGCCCCGCCGTGGCCGCACCCCAGTTCGGCTCCTCGGCGCGGCGCCCGAGCATCGAGCCGATCGAGGCCAGCTTGCCGCCCAGATCGCGCCGGTGCCACAGGTGGTCGCGCAGGGTGAACGCCCGCCACATGAACTGGGTCAGGCCGGTGGTCCGGAAATGCAGTGGCCGGCCGGCGGTACCGGCGGTCAGCCCGGCCTGCACCGGACCGTGCGCCTGCGGCACTTCGGTGGCGAACGCCGACTCCGCCGCCTGCTGCAGCATCGCGCGCGTGACCACCGGCAGCGCCGTGAAGCGTTTCGGGGTCAGTGCCTCCACCCGTGGATCGAACCCGGCGTCGCGCCAGAGCTCGCGGTAGAAAGGCACATGGGTCGCGGCGTGGCGCAGCAGTGCGCGCGCCTGCACCAGTTGCAGCGAGCGCAGCCGCGCGGGCGTGTAGCGCTCGCTGCGCTCGAGCTGCCAGAGCATCGCCAGCACCGACTGGCCGGCGGGGTCGGGCAGGGCCGGCCACGAGACGCCGTCGACGGCCGAGCGCAGCTGAAGCACCGGTGCTGCGACCGGGACGCTCGCCGGGAGACGCGGGGGCTCGCTCATGGCCGACCCGGGCACCCGCCGGTGCCCGCCTCGCCCCGCGTGCGCGCGCCCCGATCCGGGGCCGGGCGGGCTACTTCTGCGGCTTCACGCAATCGACGTAGTAGCGTGTGGCGCCGCCGGCGACCTTCTCCGACACCAGTCCGTGGATGTCGGTCTCGAAGCCGGGGAACAGGTGGTTGAAGTCGCGCGCGAAGCGCAGGTAGCGCACGATGGTCGAGTTGAACCGCTCGCCCGGGATCAGCAGCGGGATGCCAGGCGGATAGGGCGTGACCAGCATCGCGGTCACCCGCCCCTCGAGGTCGTCGATCGGCACGCGGTCGATCTCGCGGTGCGCCATCCGCGCAAAGGCGTCCGACGGCTTCATCGCGGGCTCCATGTTCGACAGGTACATCTCGGTCGTCAGCCGGGCGATGTCATGCTCCTTGTACTTCGCGTGGATCTGCGCGCACAGATCGCGCAGGCCGACACGCTCGTAGCTCGGATTGCGCGCGACGAACTCCGGCAGCACCCGCCACAGCGGCTGGTTCGAGTCGCAGTCGTCCTTGAACTGCTGCAGTTCGGTCACCAGGGTATTCCAGCGCCCCTTGGTGATGCCGATGGTGAACATGATGAAGAACGAGTACAGGCCGGTCTTCTCGACGATGATGCCGTGCTCGGCGAGGTACTTCGTGACCACGTTCGCCGGGATACCCCACTCGGAGAAGTCGCCGTCGACATCCAGGCCGGGGGTGATCACGGTGGCCTTGATCGGGTCGAGCATGTTGAAGCCTGGCGCGAGGTCGCCGAAGCCGTGCCAGCGCTCGCCGGACTTCAGTATCCAGTCTTCGCGCTCGCCGATGCCCTCGGCGGCGAGGTGGTCAGGCCCCCATACCTTGAACCACCAGTCGTCCTCGACACCCTTCGCCCGGCCGCTGCGCCCGGTGCGATCGTCGACCGCGCCGCTGCTCTCCGGGTTACCGAACTCGTCGCCGACCTTGCGCATCGCGCGCCGGAACTCGATCGCCTCGCGGATCGACTCCTCGACCAGCGCGTTGCCCTGCGGCGGCTCCATCATCGCAGCAGCCACGTCGCATGAAGCGATGATCGCGTACTGGGGGCTGGTCGAGGTGTGCATCAGGAACGCCTCGTTGAACACGTCCCGGTCGAGCTTGCGCTTCTGCGAGTCCTGGGCAAGGATCTGCGAGGCCTGCGACAGGCCGGCGAGCAACTTGTGCGTCGACTGCGTCGAGAACACCATCGATTCGCGGCAGCGCGGACGGTCGGCGCCGATCGCGTGGTAGTCGCCGTAGAAGTCGTGGAAGGCGGCATGCGGCAGCCACGCTTCGTCGAAGTGCAGCGTGTCGAGGTGACCGTCGAGCATCTCCTTGATCGTCTCGACGTTGTAGCTGATGCCGTCGTAGGTCGACTGGGTGATGGTCAGGATGCGCGGCTTCTTGTTCTTGCCGCGCACGAACGGGTTCGCCTCGATCTTGCGCCGGATGTTCTCGATGCGGAACTCCTCCAGCGGGATCGGGCCGATGATGCCGTAGTGGTTGCGCGTGGGCGTGAGGAACACCGGCACCGCGCCCGTCATCATGATCGCGTGCAGGATCGACTTGTGGCAGTTGCGGTCGACCACCACCACGTCGCCGGGCGCCACCGTGGAGTGCCAGACGATCTTGTTCGACGTCGAGGTGCCGTTGGTGACGAAGAACAGGTGGTCGGCGTTGAAGATGCGCGCCGCGTTGCGCTCGCTCGCGGCCACCGGACCGGTGTGGTCGAGCAGCTGGCCGAGTTCGTCGACCGAGTTGCAGACGTCGGCGCGCAGCAGGTTCTCGCCGAAGAACTGGTGAAACATCTGCCCGACCGGGCTCTTCAGGAAGGCGACGCCGCCGGAGTGACCGGGGCAGTGCCATGAATAGGATCCGTCTGCCGCGTAGTGGGTCAGCGCGCGGAAGAACGGCGGCGCAAGGCCGTCGAGGTAGGCCTTCGCCTCGCGGATGATGTGCCGCGCGACGAACTCGGGCGTGTCCTCGAACATGTGGATGAACCCGTGCAGCTCGCGCAGCACGTCGTTCGGGATGTGCTGCGAGGTCCGCGTCTCGCCGTACAGGTAGATCGGGATGTCGGCGTTGCGGAAGCGGATCTCGCGGATGAACTGGCGCAGGTTCACCACGGCCGGGTCGAGTTCGGGGCCGGGCGTGAACTCCTCGTCGTCGATCGACAGGATGAACGCGGAGGCCCGCGACTGCTGCTGCGCGAACGAGGACAGGTCCCCGTAGCTGGTGACGCCGAGGATCTCGACGCCCTCGTCCTCGATTGCCTTGGCCAGCGCACGGATACCCAGCCCGGAGGTGTTCTCGGACCGGTAGTCCTCGTCGATGATCACGACGGGAAAGCGGAATTTCATCGGTTCACCTTTCGCCGCCGAGTCGCCCGGGGGCGGCGGCCGCTAGATCTTGGGTAACGTGACGCCGACCTGGCCCTGGTACTTGCCGCCACGGTCCTTGTACGAGGTCTCGCACACGTCGTCGGCCGCCGACTCGAAGAAGATCATCTGCGCGACGCCTTCGTTCGCGTAGATCTTCGCCGGCAGCGGCGTGGTGTTGGAGAATTCCAGCGTCACGTAGCCCTCCCACTCGGGCTCGAGCGGCGTGACGTTGACGATGATCCCGCACCGGGCATAGGTCGACTTGCCCAGGCATACCGTCAGCACGTTGCGCGGGATGCGGAAGTACTCGACCGTGCGCGCGAGCGCGAACGAGTTGGGCGGGATGATGCACACGTCGGACTTCAGGTCGACGAAGGAATCGGCATCGAAGTTCTTCGGGTCGACGATGGTCGAGTTCAGGTTGGTGAACAACTTGAACTCGTCCGAGCAGCGCACGTCGTAGCCGTAGCTGGACGTGCCGTAGGACACGATGCGTCGGCCATCGACCGCCTTGACCTGTCCGGCCTCGAACGGTTCGATCATCCCATGGCCGATGGCCATCTTCCGGATCCAGCGGTCTGACTTTATGCTCATGCGGGCGGGCTCTCCGTGTTCGCCCGGATGGTACCAAGGGTGGCGCGCTGCCGTGCCATCCCCCGCGCCGGGGGCAGCCGGTCAGGTGTTCTTCTGGATCACGATCTTCGGGAACGCGGCGCTGTGGTCCTGCTGCAGGTCGGCGATCTTCAGCGCGACCTTGCGCGCGATGTCCCGGTAGATGCCGGCGATCCGCCCTTCGGGCTCGGCGACCACCGTCGGCCGGCCGGAATCGGCCTCCTCCCGGATGCGGATGTCCAGTGGCAGTGCGCCGAGCAGGTCGACCGAATAGTCGCTGCCCATCCGCGCGCCGCCGCCGGTGCCGAAGATGTGCTCCTCGTGGCCGCACTGCGAGCAGATGTGCGTACTCATGTTCTCGACGATGCCGAGGATCGGGATGTTCACCTTCTGGAACATCTTCAGGCCCTTGCGCGCATCGAGCAGCGCGATGTCCTGCGGCGTGGTGACGATCACCGCGCCGGTGACCGGCACCTGCTGGGAGAGCGTCAACTGGATGTCCCCGGTGCCGGGCGGCAGGTCGACCACCAGGTAGTCGAGGTCGCGCCACTTCGTCTCGTTGAGCAGTTGCTGCAGCGCCTGGGTGACCATCGGGCCGCGCCAGACCATCGGGGTATCGGCATCGATCATGAAACCGATCGACATCGCCTGCAGGCCGTGGCGCTCCATCGGCTCGATCGACTTGCCGTCCTTCGACTCCGGCTTGCCGGCGATGCCCAGCATGGTAGGTTGGGACGGGCCGTAGATGTCCGCATCGAGCATGCCGACGTTCGCCCCCTCGGCCGCCAGCGCCAGCGCCAGGTTGACGGCGGTGGTCGACTTGCCCACCCCGCCCTTGCCGGAAGCCACCGCGATGATGTTCTTGACGCCGGGGATCAGCTTCACGCCGCGCTGGGCGGCGTGCGCGACGATCCGGCTGCCGACCGTGACCTCGACCTGGCCGATGCCAGGCAGGGTCGCGAGGTGGCCGGCGACCTGGTCGCGGATGGACGCCCAGACGCCTTTGCCCGGGTAACCCAGCGCGATCTCGACCGCGACGTCGGCGCCGGACACCCGGACCGACTTCACCGCCTTCGAGGACACGTAGTCCCGGCCACTCACCGGGTCGACCAGCCCACCCAGGGCAGCCCTGACTTCCTGCTCGTTCAATGCCATCGGTTGCTCCAGCGCGCACTGCGCGCCCAAACGCGGGGGATCGGGAGTTTACGGCTTTCCGCTCTGCTAGACTTCGGCGCATGTCCCGTCGACGAATCCTGGTCACTTCCGCGCTGCCCTATGCCAACGGCAGCATCCACCTGGGCCACCTGGTCGAGTACATCCAGACCGACATCTGGGTCCGCTTCCAGCGCATGCAGGGCCACGAGATCCACTACGTTGGC
Source organism: Betaproteobacteria bacterium (assembly GCA_947458835.1). GTDB lineage: Bacteria > Pseudomonadota > Gammaproteobacteria > Burkholderiales > CAIKXV01 > CAIKXV01. The sequence continues at coordinate 8,062 of CANHBC010000116.1, forward strand.
GCCGACGACACCCACGGCACCCCGGTCATGCTGCGCGCCGAGGGTGAAGGGGTCACTCCGGAGGCGCTGATCGAGCGCGTCTGGCACGAGCACAAGCGCGACTTCGACGCGTTCCTGGTCGGGTTCGACCACTACTACACGACCAATTCACCCGAAAACCGTGCCTACTGCGAGCAGATCTACGGCGCGCTGCAGGCAACGGGGCTGATCGCGCGCCGGCCGGTCGAGCAGTTCTTCGACCCGGTGCGCGAGCTGTTCCTGCCCGACCGGTACATCAAGGGCGAGTGCCCGAAGTGCGGCGCGAAGGACCAGTACGGCGACTCCTGCGAAACCTGCGGCGCGACCTACTCGCCGACCGACCTGGTCAACCCCTACTCCACCGTCTCCGGCGCGGCGCCGGTACGGCGCGAGTCCGAGCACTTCTTCTTCCGGCTGTCCGACCCGCGGTGCGAGGCCTTCCTGCGCGCGTGGACCCAGCAGCAGGGCCACCTGCAGCCCGAGGCGGCGAACAAGATGCTCGAGTGGCTCGGCGAGCCGGGCGAGCCGAAGCTGGCCGACTGGGACATCTCGCGCGACGCGCCCTACTTCGGCTTCCCGATCCCGGGGACCGAGGGCGCCAAGTTCTTCTACGTATGGCTGGACGCCCCGGTCGGCTACTTCGCGAGCTTCGCCCGGCACGTCGAGCGCCGCGCCGCCGAAGGCGTGTCGATCGAGCTCGACCACTTCCTCCGGCCGGGGCACGACACCGAGCTGATCCACTTCATCGGCAAGGACATCCTCTACTTCCATGCGCTGTTCTGGCCGGCGATGCTCGAGCACGCCGGCTACCGCACGCCGAGCCGGGTGTTCGCGCACGGCTTCCTGACGGTCAACGGCGAGAAGATGTCCAAGTCGCGCGGCACCTTCATCACCGCCGCCAGTTACATCACCCAGGGCCTCGACCCGGAATGGCTGCGCTACTACTACGCCGCCAAGCTGAATGCGACGATGGAGGACATCGACCTCAACCTCGCCGACTTCTGCGCCCGGGTGAACAGCGACCTGGTGGGCAAGTACGTGAACATCGCCAGCCGCTGCGCCGGGTTCATCGTCAAGCGCTTCGACGGTCGCATCGGCACGATGGCACACGGCGGCGCTGGCGCGGCGCCCTGCCCCACGCTGCTCGATGACATGCGCGCGGCCCAGGGCTCGATCGCCGCGCTGTACGACGCCCGCGAGTTCGGCAAGGCGATGCGCGAGGTGATGGCGCTGGCCGACCGGGCGAACCAGTACGTCGACCACGAGAAGCCGTGGGAACTGGCCAGGCAGCCCGACCAGGAGGCTCGGCTGCACGAGGTGTGCAGCACGGCGCTCAACCTGTTCAGGCTCCTCACGCTTTACCTGAAGCCGGTGCTGCCGCGGGTCGCCCGCGACGTCGAGGCGTTCCTGTCGATCCCGCCGCTGGTGTGGGCCGACGCCACGAGCATCCTCGCACCCGGACACGTGATCGAGCCCTATCGCCACCTGCTGCAGCGGGTCGACGCGAAGCAGACCGAGGCTCTGGTCGCCGCCAACCGCGAGAACCTGCCGGGCAGCGGTGCGGCACCCGGCGCCCCCGCCGCCATCGCCCGGACCGGACCGGACGCATCCGTCGCGACGAAGGCCGTCGGCAAGGCCACCGCAACGCCGGCCACGCCCTCGGCGGCCACGGCCCCCGCGACGAAGTCCGCGCCGGCCGCCGCGCCACCCGGCCAGCTCACCATCGACGAGTTCGCCCGGGTCGACCTGCGCATCGCGCGCATCGCCAGCGCCGAGCAGGTCGAGGGCGCCGACAAGCTGGTCAGGATCACGCTCGACCTCGGCGGCGAGACGCGTACCGTGTTCGCCGGCATCAAGTCGGCATACGCCCCGGAGACGCTGGTCGGCCGGCTCACCGTGATGGTCGCCAACCTGGCGCCGCGCAAGATGAAGTTCGGCGTATCCGAAGGGATGATCCTCGCCGCCAGCGGCGAGGGTCCGGGCATCTTCCTCCTCTCCCCGGATGACGGTGCCTTGCCGGGCATGAAGGTCAAGTAGGCAGGATGGCTGCGCACGCCCGTTTCCGCCCGCGGCTGCTCGACAGCCTGGACGGGTACGACGGCGCACGCTTCGGAACCGACGTGGTCGCCGGCATCACGGTGGGCGTGCTCGCGCTGCCGCTGGCCATGGCCTTCGCGATCGCCAGCGGCATGAGCCCGGCCTCGGGCATCGTCACCGCGATCATCGCCGGGCTGGTGATCTCCGCGCTGGGCGGTTCCCGGGTCCAGATCGGCGGCCCGACCGGCGCCTTCATCGTGATCGTCTATGGCATCGTCGTCCAGTACGGCGTGGCGAACCTGCTGATCTGCACGATGATGGCCGGCGTGATGCTGCTCGCCATGGGCCTGGCGCGCCTGGGCACCTGGATCCGCTTCATCCCGATCTCGGTGATCAGCGGCTTCACCAAGGGGATCGCCGTGCTGATCCTGCTCTCCCAGGTGAAGGAGTTCCTCGGCCTGCGGATCGACGCACTGCCGGCCGAGTTCTTCGGCAAGGTCGAGGCGCTTTGGGCCGGCCTGCCCAGCTTCAATCCGCACAGCCTGCTGCTGGGCGCGGCCTGCGTGCTGCTGATCGTCGCATGGCCGAAGCGCTGGCGCGTGGTGCCCAGCCCGGTGGTCGCGCTGGTCGCCGGTACGGTGGCCGCGGCGGTGCTCGGGCTGGATGTCGAGACGATCGGCTCCCGCTTCGGCGGCATCCCGTCCGCACTGCCGGCCATGGTCGTGCCGACCGTCTCGTTCGCGGAACTGGGACCGCTGCTCGCCCCGGCGTTCACGATCGCACTGCTGGGCGCGATCGAGTCGCTGCTCTCGGCGACGGTCGCCGACAACATGATCGATGACCGCCACGACCCGAACCAGGAACTGGTCGCACAGGGACTGGCCAACATCGCAGCGCCGCTGTTCGGCGGCTTCTGTGCGACCGGTGCGATCGCCCGCACCAGCACCAACGTGCGCATGGGCGGGCGCACCCCGGTCGCCGGCATCGTGCATGCGCTCACGCTGCTGGCGGTGGTGCTGGTGGCCGCGCCCGCCGCACGCTACATCCCGCTCACCGTGCTGTCGGCGATCCTGCTGGTGGTCGCATGGAACATGGCCGAATGGGGCGAGTTCCGCGAACTGCGGCGCTACCGCTTCAACTACCAGGCAGTGCTGATCGCGACCTTCGTCCTGACCGTGGTGTTTGACCTGACGGTCGCGGTGCAGGCCGGTCTGGTTCTGGCGGCGATCTTCTTCATCACCCGCATGTCCGGGCTGACCCGGCTGCGCGAGGTCGAGTTGCCCGCGCCCGCGCCCGGGAACGGGGCGGCGCCCGGGCAGGTACGGGTGTACCAGGTGTTCGGATCCCTGTTCTTCGGTGCGGCCAACAAGATCGAGCCGCTGTTCGCGCTCGCCGAGCCAGCCGACCCCGCAAAGGTGGTCGTGCTCGACCTGCAGAAGCTGATCAACATCGACACCACCGGGCTGGACATGCTCGCGACGCTGCATCGCAAGCTCGCGCGCAACGGCAAGCGCCTGATGATCGTCGCCGCGAACGAGCAGCCGCTGTCGCTGTTCGCACGATCGGGCTTCGGCGAGGCACTGGGCGAGGCCAACCTCTGCGACTCCCTGGGCCAGGCCCTGGCGCGCGCGACGCCCGCGACTGACGGCTGCGCCTGACCGCCCCCCTGCGGCGGAGCGGGACTGCGGGCCGGACGCTTACCGGGAAGGGGACTGGCTACAGCGGACCCGCGCTCCACGGACCGGAGATCGCGAGGGTCACGCCGGGATTCTGGATGTTCACGAACAGCACGCGACCGTCGGGCGAGAACGTGCCACCGCAGAACTCGCTGCCCTGCCCGCCGTCGCCAGGCTTGCCCATGGCGGCCGCCATGGCCCGTACGCCTGCGGTCAGGTTGTTCTCGGCGAAGGTGAACGTATCGCCGCCGGGCAGCACGCCCATCATCCGGGTGCCGACCGTCGCGTCCTCGAAGACATGCGTGCCACCGTCCTCGAACAGCAGGATGCCACCCGCCGGGCTGATGCAGATGTTGTCGGCGTGGTTGCCGATGTTCGAACCGCCCCGGGGCACGACGAAGATGCAGGTGAGCACCTGGGTGTCGCAGTCCAGTTCCCAGACTGCGCCCTCGCCGCTGCCGGGTACGCCGGTGCTGCCCAGCCCCCCGTTCGTGTCGACGATGTACACCTTGCGGTTCCAGTACCAGAGCCCTTCACCGCGGCCCAGTTGCGCGCCGCCCTTGTCGAAGCCTTCCTTGAACGGACCTGCCGGGGTCGACCGAGTCGTCACGTACGGGAAATGGTTCGCGGGCACGTTGGCGACGGGATCGGCATCCGGGAATTCGAGGGTGACCCAGTCGAGTTCGTAGCGGTCGCCCAGTTGCGGGGCCAGCAGCGCTGCCTGCGGCGGCGTGCCGGGCAGCGCTGCAGCCTGGTCGATCACGCGCCGGATCCTCGCCATCTTCAGCGTGCCGCCCTGCACCAGCGTGCCGGGCGCACCCGTCCTGACCCGCGGCTCGTAGCGGTAGATGCCGTTGAGCCGGGTGGCGTCGTGCGTCTGGTAGACGAAGCCGGTGACCGGGTCGACGGCCGCCGCCTCGTGCTGGAAGCGGCCCATGCCGACGATCGGCTCCGCGGTGGTCTGCATCGGGTCTGCCGGCACCTCGAACACGTAGCCATGCTTGCGGCCTCCGGCGCGGGTGCGATCCGCCACGGTCTCCTCGCAGCTCAGCCAGGTTCCCCAAGGCGTCACGCCGCCCGCGCAGTTGGTCAGCGTGCCCGACAGGCTCGGCTGCGACGATATCCAGTGGCCGTCACGGAACACCAGGTGGGTGGTCCCGCCGCCGGGCCAGGTGGCCGGGTTGCCGGAGGCCGCCCGGTCGTAGCCGTCCCGGGGCGTGACGATGGGCGTGGTCGAGGCGCCGCGCTCGTGGTTGCGGCACAGGATCAGCTCGTGGCCACGGCCGGTGCCGCGCGTGGCGATCACGCCCATTCCGTCGTGGTTGCCGGGCGTGGGCTGGCCGTCGGC
>CANHBC010000117.1 GCA_947458835.1 Betaproteobacteria bacterium
CACCGCCGCGGTCGCCGGTGCCGCGTCCCTCGGCAGCGCCGCGCCGGTGCACGCGCAGGGTTTCCCGCAGCCCGAGGTGATCCGTGTCGGCCATCTGGTCGGCATCTGCATGTCGCCGCTGTTCTACGGGCACGCCACCGGGATGTTCAAGGCCGAGGGCCTGAACGTCGAACTGCGCTTCGTGCCCAACCCGGGCGACGGCCTGGCCGCGCTGGTCAGCGGCGCGATCCAGATCGCCCACGTGCCGTTCACCAACGTGATCGTGGCCGCGCACAACGGTGCGCCGGTGCGCACGATCGCGGGCAGCGGTGCCGGTGGCATCTTCCTGATCGCCCAGGGCAGCTCGGGCATCAAGTCGATGGCGGACCTGGTCAAGGCGAAGGGCAAGGGCCTGCGTATCGGCGCGATGCGGCTCAACACCTTCGAGATGATGGCGTTCCGCGCACTGGCGAACAACGGCCTGAAGTACGACGACTTCAACATGGTCTGGTTCAACGACACCCTGTCGATGGCCGCTGCGTTCGAGGCGAAGGCGGTGGACGTGGTGACCCACGTCGAGCCGTTCTCGACCAACCTGGTCGACAAGCTGGGCGGCGTACCGATCGCCAGCAACCTCGAGACCTGGGGCAAGGACGGTCCCGATTGCGTGACCAACGCGCGCCAGGACTTCCTCGCACAGTACCCTGAAGCGGCACGCCGCTACCTGCGCGTGCTGCTGCGTGCCGACCGGCTGATCCGCGGCGACATGGCGAAGGCGGTCGACATCCTCGACAAGGGCAAGTACTACCGGGTCGACCGCGAGACGCTTCGCGCCTCCCTCCCCCGCCAGCTGCCGCAGGTCGACCTCACGCAGGGTGGCGACAAGGGGATGGAGATCGCGATCAAGGACATGCTCGCGCTCGGCTACATCAAGAAGCTGCCGGAGGTGATGGACCTGCGGCTGCTGCGCGAAACCCTGAAAACCGTCTGACGCCGTGGGCGCCCTCGCATCGCAGGCAGCCGTCCCGACCGCCGCGGATGCCGCTGGCGGGCCGGACACGGCCACGCCGCGCGCCCCGTCGCCGTGGCGCCGGCGTGGCGTCCTGGCGCTGGCGACGCTTCTGCCGTGGGTGGTGCTCGTCGGCGCATGGGAGCTGGCGATCGCCCGCGGCTGGATGCAGGCCTCGCTGATTCCGCCGCCGTCCTCGTTCATCGGTTATGCGATCGAAAGCAACCTGAAGGTCGGCTTCGGCAACGATGCGATGGGCATACCGGGCGCGATCCTGGCCAGCGTGTACCGGGTGCTGGCCGGGATGGCCCTGGGCTTCGTTGCGGCGATCGTCACCGGCATCCTGATCTCGATGTCGAAGGTCGCCTCGGCCGCGCTGCTGCCGATCGTGCGCGGCCTGGCACCGATCGCGCCGATCGCGTGGATCCCGCTGGGAATCATGCTGCTGGGCATCGGCAACTCGACGGCGATCTTCATCGTGTTCGTCGGCGTTTACTTCCTGCTCACGCTGTCCACCGTGGCGGCGGTCGCCTCGGTAGACCAGCGGCTGGTGAAGACCGCGCGCACCTACGGCGCGTCCCCGCGCCAGGTGTGGCAGTGGGTGATCTTCCCGGCGGTGCTGCCGCAGGTGTTCACGATGCTGCGCATCAACTTTTTCGCCGCCTGGATGGCCGTGCTCGCGGCCGAGATGGTCGGCCTGAAGAACGGCGTGGGCATGATGGTCATCCTGGGCCGCGAGATGTTCAACGGCAACCTGATCATGCTCGGCATCTGCATCGTCGGCGTGGTCGGCTATGCGGTCGATTCCTTCCTGCTGTTCCTCCAGCGCAAGGTGCTCTGGTGGCAGCCGCCTGGCCAGTGACGGCCAGGCAGGGGCACTGACGGAGCACTCGATGAGTTCACTCACCTGCGCCCGACTGGGCAAGACCTGGCCGTCGACCGGCGGCCTCACGGTCGAGGCCCTGCGCGACATCTCGCTGTCGGTGTCCTCCGGCGAGTTCGTCGCGCTGCTCGGGCCCTCGGGCTGCGGCAAGAGCACGCTGCTCGAACTGATTGCCGGGCTGGAGCCGATCACCAGCGGCGAGGTTCGCATCGACGGCCGCCCGGTCGCCGGTCCTGATCCGAGCGCGGTGATGGTATTCCAGGAACATTCCCTCTTCCCCTGGCTGAACGTCTCGGACAACGTCGCGTTCGGCCTGAAGATGAAAGGGGTGGAGCCAGCGGAGCGCCGGCGTCGGGCGGGCGAGGTGCTCGAGCGCGTACGCCTCGCCAGGTTCGCACGGCACTTTCCGCACCAGCTCTCCGGCGGCATGAAGCAGCGGGTGGCGATCGCCCGCGCCCTGGTGGGCAACCCGGCGTTCATCCTGATGGACGAGCCGTTCGCCGCGCTCGATTTCCAGACCCGGGTACTGATGCAGCAGTTCCTGCTCGAGATCTGGTCGGGCTTCCGCTCGACCATCCTGTTCGTGACGCACCAGATCGACGAGGCCGTCCTGCTGTCCGATCGGGTCGTGGTGTTCAGCGCCGGGCCGGGACGCATCCTCGAGGACGTGCGCATCGATCTGCCACGGCCGCGCAGCTACACCGACCCGACGTTCAACGACTACCGCGTCCGCCTCACCGCCCACATGGAGCGCGAGGTGATGCGCACGCAGGAGGCTGAACTTGCAGGTGCCTGAGGCCGTGCCGCTCGCCTTCGACGACCTGTTCTCGCGCAGCGGCACCGACGCGCTCGGCTACGCACCGCTGTGCAGCACGCTGTCCGGAGCATGGGTCCAGCTGCGCGCCTTCGTGGTGCGCACGCATGACGACACGCGGTGGATGATGGTCGACCAGGCAGGCGCATGCCCCGACTGCTCGCCGGTCCCGGTGGCCTCCCTGCAGTTGCCCGGGTTCGACCTGCCACCGGGAGCGCCCGCCGATGTGCCGCTGCCGCTGCGCGGCCGGCTGTCATGGGGCTTCCAGGTCGGCGAAGACGGTTATGCTTCATTCCTGCGCCTGGAGCAGGCCCAACTCGTCGAAGGAACTGAATCATGATGCTGGTCAGCGGCGGCCGGGTACTCAACCCCGCCAGCTACAGGTTCGAGCCGGCGGACATCGTGGTCGAGGCCGACCGTATCGTCGATATCGTCGCCCCCGGCAGCGTTCCCCGCGAGGGCAGGCAGTGGGTCGACGCCACCGATCGGCTGGTCATCCCCGGGCTGGTGAACGGCCACAACCACGCTCAGACCAACCTGTCCAAGGGCATCTCCGACCGTTGGACGCTCGAGATCCTGCTGGCCAACGCGCCCTGGACTGCGGCACGCCGCACCGTCGAGGAGAAATACCTGTCCGCCGCGATCGGTGCCTGCGAGATGCTGCGCAAGGGGTGCACCGCGACCTTTGACATGTTCGCCGAGTTCCCGCTGCCCACCATCGACGGCGTGAACGCGGTCGCACAGGCCTACGCCGATGTCGGCATCCGGGCGACACTGGCGCCGATGATGGCCGATCGCAGCTTCTATGAAGCGATCCCGGGCCTGGCCGACGCCCTGCCGCCCCCGCTGCGCGAGCAGGCACTGGCGATCCGACATGCGCCGCATGCGCAGAGCGTGGCGGTCTGCCGCGACCTGTTCACGAACTGGTCGTTCGACCGCAACCAGGTCCGTCCCGCGCTGGGCCCGACCATCCCGCACCACTGCAGCGACGCCTTCCTGGTCGGCTGCCGAGACCTCGGCCTGGAACTCGACGTCGGCTTCCAGATGCACGTCGCCGAATCGAAGCTGCAGGCCATCGTCGCCCGGCAGCGCTACGGCCAGTCGCTGGTCGCCCACCTCGACGACCTCGGCCTGCTCAAGCCGGGTTTCTGCGTGGCGCATGGCGTCTGGCTCGACGACGATGACCGCGCACGGCTGGCCGACCACGGCTGTTCGATCTCGCACAACCCCGGCAGCAACATGAAGCTGGGTTCGGGACTGGCCGATACCCGGGCCATGCTCGCGCGCGGGGTCAACCTCGCGCTGGGCACCGATGGCGCGGGTTCGTCCGACAATCTGAACATGTTCGAGGCGATGCGGCTGGCGTCCTTCGTGTCGCGGGTGCACGACCGCGACACCGAACACTGGCTGTCGACGCCGGAAGTCCTGCGTGCGGCGACCGAGGGCGGCGCGCAGGCGCTCGGCTTCGCCGGCCAGATCGGCCGGCTGCAGAAGGGCTACAAGGCCGACATCGTGCTGCTCGACCTCGCAGCGTCGCACTACGTCCCACTGAACGATCCGGTCAACCAGGTCGTCCACTGCGAGGATGGCACCGGCGTGCACACCGTGATCGTGGACGGCCGCGTGCTGCTCGAGGCCGGTCGATTCACCGCCTTCGACTTCGATGCGCTGCGCGACAAGGCCGCCGTGGCCGTCGCCCGGCTGGCGGAGGTGAACAGCGAATCGCGCGCGCTGTGCGCACAGATGGAGCCCTACGTCAGCCAGTACTGCAGCGGCCTGGCCCGGACCCCGTACCACGTGGCAGGGTTCTGCCAGCATTGACCGGATGGCTGCGTGCGGGGCCGTCTTCCTGACTGCCGCGTCCGTACGCCGCCCTGGCCTCGATCGGCGGCGGGCGGACCGGCCAGGCGCCTCCCGAAGGCCTGCGGGTCTGGTGGCCTTGAGCAGCGTCGCAGACCGCGGCCCGCCGGCAGTGCTCGCATACAATCCCGCGGCGGCGCCCCATCCGGAGCGCCGCGTCCGTTTTCAGCGAGCCCCATGCCCGACCAGGCCCCTCCCGCCAGCCGCCCCGCGATCTCGATCCGCGGCGCCCGCCAGAACAACCTGCGCAACCTCGACCTGGACCTGCCGCTGGGCGAGCTGACCGTGGTCACCGGCGTGTCCGGCTCCGGCAAGTCGTCGCTGGTGTTCGACACGCTGTACGCCGAGGGCCAGCGGCGCTACGTCGAGACGTTCTCGCCCTATGCACGGCAGTTCCTTGACCGCATGGACAAGCCGCAGGTCGACCGCATCGACGGCATTCCACCGGCGATCGCGATCGACCAGGTGAACCCGGTCCGCACCTCGCGCTCGACCGTGGGCACGATGACCGAGCTGAACGACCACCTGAAGCTGCTGTTCGCGCGCGCGGCGAAGCTGCATTGCCGCTGCTGCGGGCAGCCGGTGCGGCGCGACTCGGCCGATTCGATCTTCGCCACGCTGGCCGAGCGGGCGCCGGCGGCCGGCGACCCGCGGCTGGCGATCACCTTCCCGGTGCCGGTACCGGACAACTTCAAGCCGGAAGAAGTCAGGGCGATGCTCGAGCGGCAGGGCTACACCCGGATCGAGCCGGACGGCACGAAGCGTTTCACCGTCGTGCAGGACCGCTTCCGCTTCGGCAACGCGGAGCGGGCGCGCGTGGTTGAGGCGCTGGAGGCTGCGCTTCGCGTCGGCCAGGGCCGGGTCGACGTCCGTGTGCTCCCGGAAGGCGCCACGGCAGAGGGCAGCGGCAGCATTGAACCGCCTCAGGCGTCCGTGGCACCCGCCCCGGTCTGGCGCTTCTCCTCCGACCTGCACTGCGCGCCCTGCGACCTGCATTACTCGGACCCGACCCCGAGCCTGTTCTCGTTCAACTCCCCGGTCGGGGCCTGCGAGACCTGCCGCGGCTTCGGCCGGGTGATCGGCGTCGACTACGGGCTGGTCGTACCCGACGAATCGAAGACGCTGCGCCAGGGCGCGGTCAAGCCCTGGCAGTCCAAGAGCTTCAGCGAGTCGCAGAAGGAACTGATCGAGTACGCGCAGAAGCGCGGCATCCCGATCGACGTGCCCTGGCGCGACCTCGGCGCAGAGAACCGGCGCTGGGTGATAGACGGCGAACCCCAGTGGAAGAGCTGGAACAAGTCCTTCCCCGGCACGTGGTACGGCGCGAAGCGCTTCTTCGACTGGCTCGAGACGAAGAGCTACAAGATGCACGTGCGGGTGCTCCTGTCGCGCTATCGCGCGTACACGCCCTGCACCGAGTGCGACGGTGCGCGGCTTCGGCCCGACGCGCTCGACTGGCGCCTGGGCTCGCGCGAGGACGCCGACCTCGCACTGGCCGGCACCGCGCGCTTCCGCCCGCATGCGGTGCGCCATGACGACGCCACGCTGCAGTCGCTCCCCGGCCTCACCGTGCACGACATGATGCTGCTCCCGGCCGAGCGCCTGCGCACGTTCTTCGACCGGCTGCAGTTGCCCGCGCCCCTCGACCAGGCCACCGAGCAACTGCTGGGCGAGATCCGCGCGCGCGTGGGCTACCTGTGCCAGGTCGGCCTCGCCTACCTGACCCTCGACCGCCAGTCGCGCACGCTGTCCGGTGGCGAGGTGCAGCGGATCAACCTGTGCACCGCCCTCGGCACCTCGCTGGTCAACACCCTGTTCGTGCTGGATGAACCCTCGATCGGCCTGCATCCGCGCGACATGCAACAGGTCATCGCGGTGATGCAGCGGCTGCGCGCCGCCGGCAACACGCTGGTGGTGGTCGAGCACGACCCGCAGATCATGTTCGGCGCCGACCGCATCCTGGACATCGGTCCGGGCCCGGGCGAGCGCGGCGGCAACATCGTGTTCCACGGCACGCCGGCCGAGATGATGGAATCCGGCACGCTGACCGCGCTCTACCTGTCCGGACGGCGCCGGGCGGACGCGGGACGGCTCGGGCGCCCGGAGGCGGAGGTCGCCGCACGGCCGAAGCTGTTGCTGCGCGGGGCGGCCGAGCACAACCTGAAGAAGGTCGACGTGTCGATCCCGCTCGGCTGCCTGGTGACGATCACCGGCGTCTCGGGATCGGGCAAGTCGACGCTGATCGACAACGTGCTGCATCCGGCGCTGCTGCGCCATTTCGGCCGGCCGACCGAGACGCCAGGCACCTTCGATTCACTCGAAGGCGCCAGCCTGCTCGAAGACGTGGTGATGGTCGACCAGACGCAGATCGGCCGAACGACACGCTCCAATCCGGCGAGCTACGTCGGTGCCTTCGACGCGATCCGTACGCTGTTCTCGAAGCTGCCGCTCGCGAAGGAACGCGGCTACACCGCCGGCACCTTCAGCTTCAACTCGGGCAACGGCCGCTGCGCCACCTGCGGCGGTACCGGCTTCGAGTTCGTCGAGATGCAGTTCCTGTCCGACGTCTACCTGCGCTGCCCCGACTGCGACGGCACGCGCTACCGCGCCGAGACCCTGGAGGTGACGCTCGACGGCCGCTCGATCGCCGACGTGCTGGAGCTCACCGTGTCCGAGGCGCTGGCGGTGTTCGCCGGCGAGCGCGACCTGGTCACCGCGCTGCAGCCGCTGGCCGAGGTCGGCCTCGACTACCTGCGCCTGGGCCAGCCGGTACCCACCCTCTCCGGTGGCGAGGCGCAGCGGCTGAAGCTCGCCGGCCACCTGGCCGAGGCAGCCCGGCGCGGCAACGGTTTCGCCGCCCCCACCGATGGCCGGGGCAAGCTGTTCCTGTTCGACGAGCCGACCACCGGCCTGCACTTCGACGACATCGCGAAGCTGCTGGTGGCCTTCCGCCGGCTGATCGAGGCCGGCCATTCGCTACTGGTCATCGAGCACAACCTCGACGTGATCCGCGCAGCCGACTGGATCATCGACCTCGGCCCGGAAGGCGGCGACGGCGGCGGCGAGGTGGTCGCGGTGGGCACGCCGGCGGCGATCAGCGCCCATCCCCGCTCGCACACCGGGCGCGCACTGGTCGAGTACGAAGCCTCGTTCACCGACCTGCAGCGCTTCCATCCGTCGCGCACGACCGTCGCGCAGGAATCCGGCGGCCTGGAGGCCGGCTACCGGGAGCGCGCCCGCCATTCGATCGTCGTGCACAACGCACGCGAGCATAATCTCAAGCAGGTGCATGTCGAGATCCCGCGCGACCGGTTCACCGTGGTCACCGGCGTCTCGGGCTCGGGCAAGTCCACCCTCGCCTTCGACATCGTGTTCGGCGAAGGCCAGCGCCGCTACCTCGAATCGCTCAATGCCTATGCCCGCCAGTTCGTGCAGCCGGCGGCCAAGCCCGAGGTCGACGGCGTGTTCGGAATACCGCCCACGGTGGCGATCGAGCAGCGTACCAGCCGCGGCGGCCGCAAGAGCACCGTGGCGACGATGACCGAGATCTACCACTTCCTGCGGCTGATGTTCATGAAGCTGGGCACGCAGTACTGCCCCGACTGCAACGTCGCGATCGAACCGCAGAGCTTCGACGCGGTGGCCGCGCAGGTGATGCGCGACTACCGCGGACAGAGCATCGGCGTGCTCGCGCCGCTGGTGGTCAACCGCAAGGGCCTCTATACCGACCTCGCCGCCTGGGCCTCCGCGCGCGGCCACGGCCACCTGCTGGTCGACGGCGAGTTCGTGCCTACCCGGCCGTGGAAGAGGCTCGACCGGTTCAAGGAACACACGATCGACCTGCCGATCGCCGACATCCGGGTGCTGCCGGAGAACGAAGCGCAGTTGCGCGCGCTGCTTCAGGCCGGCATCGACCAGGGCAAGGGCGTGGTCCACGTGATGGCCAACCTCGATTCGCTCGACGAGGCGATGCGCGGCGGCCGCGGCAGCGCGCTGCTGGCCAGCCGTTCCTTCTCGGTGCGCCGTGCCTGTCCGTGCTGCGGGAAGAGCTTCGCCGAGCTCGACCCACGGCTGTTCTCTTTCAACTCGAAGCATGGATGGTGCGAGGGCTGCCTCGGCACCGGCGTGTCCTTCCGCCACTACAAGGCCGACGAGGACGCCAGCCTGGAGACCGAGGACCGTCGGCTCGACAGCTTCCTGGACGACCAGGCCGAGGGGGGCGAACTCGATGCCTGCAAGGCCTGCGGCGGCGAGCGGCTGAACCCGATCGCACGCAACGTGCGCTTCCGCGGCCGGTCGATCTCGGCGACCACCACCGGCTCGGTCGACGCACTGGCAGGGATGTTCGACGCACTGGAGCTCGATGCCCGCGAGGGCGAGATCGCCCGCGACGTGCTCTCGGAGATCCGGTCGCGACTGGCCTTCCTGCGCGATGTCGGCCTCGGCTACCTCGGCCTCGACCGCGCGTCCCCGACGCTGTCCGGCGGCGAGGCACAGCGTATCCGGCTGGCCGCCCAGCTCGGCTCGAACCTGCAGGGCGTCTGCTACGTGCTCGACGAACCGACGATCGGGCTGCATCCGCGCGACAACCGTGTGCTGCTCGACATGCTGCAGCGCCTGGCCGGCAAGGGCAACACCCTGCTGGTGGTCGAGCACGACGAGGAGACCATCCGGCGCGCCGACCACGTGATCGACCTCGGACCCGGCGCGGGGGTGCGAGGCGGCACGGTGGTGGCGCAGGGCACGGCGGACGAACTGTGCGCCTCCCCCACCTCGATCACCGGCCGCTTCCTGAACGAACCGCTGCACCATCCGGTCTCGCCGCGGCGGCCGGTGCACGACGACACGCCCTCGGTGCGGGTGGTCGGTGCGCACCGGCACAGCCTGCGCGAGGTCGACGCCCGCTTCCCGCTCGGCCGGCTGACCGTCGTCACCGGTGTCTCCGGCAGCGGCAAGTCGACCCTGGCGCGCGAAGTGCTGCTGGCAAACCTGTCGGCAGCGGTCGCGGCCCGGCGCGAACACCGCAAGTCCTCGTGGGACGGCGTGCGCGAGATCGTCGGCGCGGAACAGGTCGGCCGGGTGCTCGAGGTCGACCAGACGCCCATCGGCAAGACGCCGCGCTCCTGCCCGGCCACCTACATCGGGTTCTGGGACGCGATACGCAAGCTGTTCGCCGAGACCAACGAAGCACGCATGCGCGGCTATGCACCGGCGCGCTTCTCGTTCAACACCGGCGACGGCCGCTGCCCGGCCTGCGAAGGCGCCGGCGTGCAGCGCGTCGAGATGAGCTTCCTGCCCGACGTGAAGGTGCCCTGCGAGAGCTGCCACGGCATGCGCTTCAACCCGGCCACGCTGTCGGTGACCTTCAAGGACCGCTCGATCGGCGACGTGCTGAAGATGAACGTCGAGCAGGCGGTGGAGTACTTCGCAGCACATCCGTCGATCCGTGCGCCGCTGGAACTGCTCGAGAACGTCGGCCTGGGCTACCTCACGCTCGGACAGGCCAGCCCGACACTGTCCGGCGGCGAGGCGCAGCGGATCAAGCTGGTGACGGAACTGGCGAAGGCGCGCGTCGGCGACGTGCGCGATGCCGCCCGCCGCCCGGGCCGCGCCGGCGCCGAGGCCCACACGCTGTACGTGCTCGATGAGCCGACGGTCGGTCTGCACATGGCCGACGTCGAGAAGCTGATCCGCGTGCTGCACCGGCTGGTCGAGGCCGGCAACACGGTGGTGGTGATCGAGCACAACCTCGACGTCTGGGCCGAGGCGGACTGGATCATCGACCTGGGTCCCGAGGGGGGCGACGGTGGAGGACGCATCGTGGCGCAGGCACCGCCCGAAGCGATCGCGCTCGACTCCGTTTCGCACACCGGCCGCATCCTCGGCGAGTTCCTGCGCGAGCGGGCGAGCCCCGAGGTCAGGTGAGCAGAGCGATCAGGATGATGATCGGTATCGGGACGCCGAGGAACCAGAGCAGCATGGAGCGCATCGCGTATCCTTCTCGAGCGTGACTGGGAGGGCTGGCTGCGCCGCGCGGACCGTCCGGTCGGTCAGTCGTCGCGCTGGCGGCCACCATAGATGCCGGCGACGCTCGCGAAGAACGCACCCACCAGCAGCGAGATGAACATCCAGAGCGTGACCTTGGCGGATGCCTTGCGCGCCTCATCGGCCACCTGCCAGGCCGTTGACTCGGCCTCGCGCAGGCGGGTCTGCAACGCTGCATAGGTCGCGCTGACGCGGGCCTCGGCCTGCTCCGGCGTGAGGCCGGTGCGCTCGGCAATCATGCGGCCGAGGTAGCGCCGCTCCTGCGCGGGCAGGTCCCCGGTGCGCACCGTTTCGAGGATGATGCGCCGCACTTCGCGCGCGTCGCGTTCGGTCACCGGCTGGCGCTGCGCACCGTCGGGCACGTCGGTGGACTGCCGGAACAGCGAGTCGAGCAGATAGGCCAAGCCGCCGTCCCCGCCGGCGCGGTCGGCGCCTGGCAGCATCCCGCCTGCGGCACTGGCCGCTCCCGCCATCGCTGCCGGGCCGGCGGCGCCAGCCATGCTCGCGCCGGCGCGCACCGTACCACCGACGATCGAGGCCAACGCCGAGGTGAGGAGCGCGACCGTGGCCAAGGTGGCCACCGCCCAGGCGAGAAAGCCGTGCGCGCTGTCGCGGAAGTAGACCTCGTCCGGATGCAGCTGCAGCCAGCGGGTACGCAGCCGCCCCGCGAGGTAGCCGCCAAGCGCCGAGGCCAGCAGTTGAGTGAGCGTGAGCCAGGCGATCGCAGACAGCCCGATCGTCGTCGCGCTCGCGCCATCGTTGACCCAGGGCGAGACCGCGGAGAAGCCGAGTCCCATGCCGAGCAGCGTGAGGATCAGCGACAGCGCGGCCGTGCCGGCGGCGCCGGCGATGATCGCGCCCCACGACACGGCACTGCCGGGCGGCGTCGCTGCAGCCGCATGGATGGGAAAATCGACGGGCGTACCCGGACTGGTCGTTGGCATGGTGTGTCCTCCCGCTCTGGCATCGTCTTCGCATCGGACATGCCCGCAAGGCGTACGGGTGCGGCACGTCCATTCGCCGGATCGGTTATGCTCGGAGAAGGCGATGGGTGCCATGTTCCGGTTGCGCCCGCCCCGCCTGCCCTCCCCGGGGCCTTGCTGCCGATCCTTCGTGGCCTGCAGCCATTGCCCGTCGCCTCCGGCAACTGCCGGCTTGCGCGAGACGCGCCCCGCCGGAAGGTCCCCACCCGAAACGCTGTCGTCCTGAACCGGTACGAAGGGAGAACCTTCGCGGGCCGATGCATTCAGGAGAAACACATCAGTACTTCGTTCAATGACCTCGGGCTGGTCCCCGAGCTGCTGCGCGCCATCGTCGACCAGGGTTACACCGAGGCGACCCCGATCCAGTCACAGGCGATCCCCGTGGTGCTCGCCGGCCGCGACCTGCTCGGCGCCGCGCAGACCGGCACCGGCAAGACCGCCGGCTTCACTCTGCCGTTGCTGCAGCGTCTGTCCGCGAAGCCCGGCGCCGGACGCGCGCCACGCTGCCTGATCCTCACACCGACGCGGGAACTCGCCGCGCAGGTCGAGGAGAGCGTGACCGCCTACGGCAAGTACCTGAAGCTGCGCTCCACGGTCATCTTCGGTGGCGTGGGCATCAACCCTCAGGTGGCGGAACTGCGCCGTGGCGTGGACATCATCGTCGCCACGCCGGGCCGCCTGCTCGACCACGTGTCGCAGAAGACGGTCGACCTGTCGGGCATCGAGATCCTGGTGCTGGACGAGGCCGACCGCATGCTCGACATGGGCTTCATCCGCGACATCAAGCGCATCCTCGCGGTGCTGCCCCGGCAGCGGCAGAACCTGCTGTTCTCGGCCACCTTCTCGAACGAGATCCGCGCGCTCGCGCGCGAGTTCCTGAACGATCCGGCGACCGTCGAGGTCGCACGCCGCAACACACCGGCCGAACTGGTCAGTCAGGTCGTGCATCCGGTCGACAAGGACCGCAAGCGCGCGCTGCTCTCGCACCTGATCAAGGAGCACAACTGGTTCCAGGTGCTGGTGTTCACCAAGACCAAGCATGGCGCCAACCGGCTGGCGGAACTGCTCGAACGCGACGGCATCGAATCGGCCGCGATCCACGGCAACAAGAGCCAGGGCGCGCGCACCCGAGCGCTCGCGCAGTTCAAGGACAGCTCGCTGCGCGTGCTGGTAGCCACCGACATCGCGGCTCGCGGACTCGACATCGAGATGCTGCCCCACGTGGTCAACTTCGACCTGCCGAACGTGCCGGAAGACTACGTGCACCGGATCGGCCGCACCGGTCGCGCCGGGGCGACCGGCGAGGCGATCTCGCTGGTCTGCGCAGAGGACCTGCCGCTGCTGCGCGACGTCGAGAAGCTGATGGGCCGGAAGATCGAGCAGCGGGCGATCGCCGGCTTCGAACCGGGCAGGCCCAAGCCGCCCGGCGAGTCCGAGGACCGCGCGCCGAAGACCGATGGCCGGCGCAGCGAGTTCCCGCCGTCGCGGGGGCGCCAGGGGCAGCGCCCGGCGGGCGCAG
>CANHBC010000118.1 GCA_947458835.1 Betaproteobacteria bacterium
CCTGCGCACTGTCGCTGGCCACGCCGGCAGCACTGGCCGCCGCGGCGAGCGGGCTCGCGCGCGCCGGGCTGCTGCCCACCCGCGGCCATGCCGTGGAGACGCTGGCCCGGGCCACGGTGTTCGTCTTCGACAAGACCGGCACGCTCACCACCGGTCGGCTGCGCGTGACGGCTTTCCTGCCCACGTCCGGCGGGCGGCGGGCTGCCGACCTGCCGCCGCCAGCGGTGCTGCTGCGACGGGTAGCGCTGCTGGAGCAGCGCACCGAACATCCGATCGGGCAGGCCCTTTGGGCCCATGCGTCGCAGGCCGGGTGCGGAGCCGAACCCGGATCCGGCGCCGACCGCCGCGCAGGCGAGCTCCGCCACGTGCCCGGCGGCGGCGTCGAGGCATGGGTCGATGGGCACCTTCTGCGGTTGGGTACGCCGGGCTTCGTCTCGGCACTCTCCGGTGCGGCGGGCGGTGAGGCCGACGCGGCAACCACCGCGGCGATGCAGCGCGGCGAGACCTGCGTGGTGCTTGGCGACCGCGAGGGCGTGCTCGCGACCTTCCTGCTCGCCGACCAGTTGCGCCCCGGGGCGCGCGAGCTGGTGTCCGGGCTGCAGGCAGCCGGTGCGACGGTGATGCTGCTGTCCGGGGACCAGCCGGACACGGTGTCCGCGGTGGCCCGCGCGCTGGGCATCGCCGGCGCCGGACAGGCGCACGGCGGGTTGTCTCCCGAGGACAAGCTCGACTTCGTGCGCGCACTGCAGGCCGACGGCGCGGTGGTTGCCATGTTCGGCGATGGCGTGAACGATGCGCCGGTACTCGCCCAGGCGCAGGTGTCGGTGGCGCCAGCCTCGGGCACGCAGGTCGCGCAGGCGGCGGCGGACATGGTCTGGGTGGCGCCCGATGAGCGTGCCGACATGCGTTCGCTGCTCGAGGGTATCGGCACGGCCCGGCAGGCGCTGCGGGTGATCCGCGGCAACCTGCTGTGGGCCAGCGCGTACAACCTCGTCGCTGTCCCGCTGGCCGTGGCTGGCTTCGTCACCCCGTGGGTGGCCGCGATCGGGATGTCGGCCAGTTCGCTGCTGGTGGTCGGCAATGCAATGCGGCTGCTGCGGCGCAGGCCCCCGGAAGCCGACTGTTCCGGGCCCGTTGTTGCCACCGCCGAACCCGATCCCGCCGCCCGGCCGGCATGAAGCCGGTCGACGCCGGGACGGCGCCGTGGTCGTGCCAGACCCGCGTATCCCGTCCACATCGCTTCGACAACCAGAAGGAGAAAGCCATGCAGAAGAACGTCGGTGGAATCGACAAGGGGCTGCGCATCGTCGCCGGGCTGGGTATCCTCTCGCTGTGGTTCGTGCTCGAGGGCAGCGCGCGTTGGTTTGGCCTGGTCGGCCTCCTGCCGCTGGCCACCGGACTGCTGGGACATTGCCCGGCCTACGTGCTGCTCGGCGTCAATACCTGCCCCCTGAAGCCGGGCCGTTGACGCAGGGGGCCGGAGCGGCCGGCGCGCTTCGACGGAGGATCGGATGGAAGCACCTGCGCAACTGCCAACGGTCGAATCACTGTTCGATCCGGTCACCTGCACCTTCACCCATGTCGTGCACGCCGGCGCCGGCACCGCGTGCGCGGTGGTCGACCCGGTGCTCGACTTCGATCCGAAGTCCGGCCGCGTGTCCCACCGATCGGCCGGGAGCGTCGTCGACACCGTGGAGCGGCTCGGCCTGCGCGTGGAATGGATCCTCGAGACCCATGCCCACGCCGACCACCTGAGCAGCGCGCACTGGCTGCGCGCACGGCTCGGCGGGCGGATCGCGATCGGCGCATCGATCCGTACCGTGCAGTCGACCTTCGCCAGTGTGTTCAACCTCGGCCCCGGCTTCGCGGTCGACGGCTCGCAGTTCGACCACCTGTTCGGGCCCGACGAAGCGTTCTCCATCGGCGGCATGCCGGCGGTGTCGCTGCACGTGCCGGGCCATACGCCGGCCGATTGTGCCTACCGGGTCGGCGATGCGGTGTTCGTCGGCGACACGTTGTTCCTGCCGGACGTGGGCACGGCGCGCTGCGACTTCCCCGGCGGGGACGCCGCGACCCTGCATCGGTCGATCCGCAGGCTGCTCGACCTCCCGGGGTCCACCCGGCTGTTCATGTGTCACGACTATCCGCCTGCCGGGCGCGAGCCCTGCCCGGTCACGACGGTCGACGCGCAGCGGGCCGGCAACATCCACGTCCACGACGGCATCGAGTGCGACGCCTTCGTCGCGATGCGCGAGCGGCGGGATGCCACGCTGTCGATGCCGCAGCTGATCCTGCCGGCGATCCAGGTCAACATCCGGGCCGGAGCACTGCCCGAGCCGGAGGACAACGGGGTGCGCTACCTGAAGCTGCCGGTCGACGCGCTCTGAACGGGGGATCAGTCGATGGCGGAGCGGGGTAACTGGGATTACATCGTCGTGGGCGCCGGCTCGGCGGGCTGCGTGCTCGCGAACCGGCTGTCGGAGGACCCCGGCACGAAGGTCCTGCTGCTGGAGGCCGGCGGGCGCGACTGGCACCCGCTGATCCACGTGCCGCTCGGCGTGGGCAAGCTGCACGAGCACGAATGGTTCGACTGGGGACTGCATACCGAACCCGAGCCGGCGCTGGACGGACGTTCGCTGGAGGCGATGCGTGGCAAGGTGCTCGGCGGATCCTCGTCGGTCAACATCATGGCCTGCACCCGGGGCGACCGTGGCGACTACGACCGCTGGGCCCGCGGTGGCGCGCATGGATGGAGCGCCTCGGACGTGCTGCCGTACTTCCGGCGCAGCGAGCGCTGGGAGGATGGCGGCAGCGCGTGGCGCGGCGGCGACGGGCCGACCGGCGTGCAGTGGTCGCGCTTCCGCGACCCGCTGAACGAGGCCTGGCTGGAGGCGGGTCGGGCGGCGGGCTATCCGGTCACGCCTGACTTCAACGGCGAGCGGCACGAGGGCTTCGGTTGGGGCCAGTGCTTCATCGACCGTGGCCGACGCGCCTCGACGGCGACCTGCTACCTGAAGCCGGCGCGCAGCCGGCCGAACCTCGATGTGGCGACCGGTGCGCAGGTCGCCCGCATCCTGGTCGAGCGTGGTGCGGCGACCGGCGTCGAGTACCGCCGCGGCGGGCGGCTCGTCCGTGCCCGGGCTTCGCGCGAGGTGCTGTTGTCCGCGGGTACGTTCAACACGCCGCAGCTGCTGATGCTCTCCGGCGTCGGCCCGGCCGCCGCGCTCGAGCGTCACGGAATTCCGGTGCTGGCGGACCTGCCGGTCGGCCGCAACCTGCAGGACCACGTGGCGGTGGCGCTGACCTTCTCGCGCCGCTCGCCCGGGCCGTTCCACGCCAGCCTGCGTGCCGACCGGATGGTCGTCTCGATGCTTCGCGCCTGGCTCACCGGCACCGGCCCGGCGACCATGCTGCCGAGCGCGCTGTACGCGTTCGTGAAGTCGCAGCCGTCGCTCGAGGTGCCGGACATCGAGTTCATGTTCCGCTGCGCGCCGATGCGCCCGGCGATGTGGCTGCCGCTGCTGCGTCCCGCGGCCGAGGATGGCTACGGCATCCGGCCGGCGCTGCTGCATCCGGCCAGCCGCGGCGAGGTCACCCTGCGCTCGGCCGATCCAGCCGACCGGGTGCGCATCCTGTTCAACCTGCTGTCCGAACCGCAGGACATGGCGACGATGGTCGAGGGCTTCGAGCGTGCTCGCTCGCTCGCGCTGTCCGGCCCGCTGGCCCCGTTCCGCGGCGGGCAGCTCGCGCCGGGTCCCGAGGTGCGCAGCCGGGCCGAGGTCGAGGCCTGGATCCGGCGCACCGCGGTGACCGTGCACCATCCGGCCGGCACGTGCAGAATGGGCACCGGCGCGGATGCGGTGGTCGATCCGTCGCTTCGCGTGCACGGCATCGATCGCCTGCGCGTTGCTGACGCCTCGGTCATGCCCGACCTGGTGTCGGGCCATATCAACGCCTGCGTGCTGATGATCGCCGAGCGCGCGGCAGACCTGCTCCGCGGGCGAGCCCTGCCTGCGGACGGACCGATCCCCAATGGAGTGAACGCATGAAGAAATACCTCGTCGCAGGCGGCGTGCTGGCCGCGCTGCTCGCCTGCAGTGCCGCGTCCGCGCAGGGCTGGCCCAACCGCCCTATCCGCCTGATCGTGCCGTTCGCCGCCGGTGGTCCTTCGGACGTGGTCGGGCGCGAGGTCGCGGCGCGGCTCCAGGAGAACCTCGGGCAGCCGGTGATCGTCGACATCCGCGCCGGGGCCAACAGCACCATTGGCGCGACGATGGCCGCCAAGGCCAGTCCGGACGGCAACACGCTGCTGATCGGGTCGGTCGGCACGTTCGCGATCAACATGGTGAACTACAAGGACCCGGGCTACGATTCGCTGCGCGACTTCGACCTGCTCAGCCTCTCGGCAAACACGCCGAACGTGCTGGTGGCGAGCACCAAGCTGCCGGCGACCACGCTCAAGGAGGTCCTGGCGCTGCTGCGCGCCCACCCGGGCAAGCATACGTACGGCGTCGCAGGCCTCGGGTCCTCAGGCCACATGACCTCCGAGCTGCTCATGCTGCGCACGAAGACCAGCGCGATCATCGTCCCGTTCAAGGGCGCTGGGGCAACGATGGGGGCGATGCTCGGCGGCGAGGTCGACCTGACCTTCACCAGCCTGGGCAGTGCCGCGAACCACATCCGCAGTGGCCGGCTGCGTGCGCTGGCGGTGACCAGCGGCAAGCGCAGCCCGCAGTTCGCCGAGATCCCGACGCTGACCGAGCTGGGCTACAAGGACATGGAGATCCTTTCCTGGCAGGGCTTCGCCGCGCCCCGCGGCCTGCCGCCGGAGATCTTCAAGCGGCTGGAATCCGCGCTGATCACGGTGGTGACCACCGGCCAGGGCCGCACCAACCTCGAGAACCTGGGATGGGACATCGACGGCACGACCGGCGCGGTGTTCCGGCAGGTACTCACCCGTGAAATCAGGCTGTGGCGCGAGGTCGTGACCACGGCAAAGATCAAGATCGACTGAAGCACCCGAAGGAGCAGGCATGGCACTGGACCAAGACGCGGCGAAACGCGTCCTCGCAAACATCGACCGCGACGAGCTGGCGCAGCTCGGTTGTGATCTCACCGACATCCCCAGCCCGACCGGCCAGGAGAAGCAGGTCGCCGATTTCATCGTCGACTGGTTCCGCCGCCAGGGGCTGAAGGCGATCACGCAGGAGGTCGAGGCCGGCCGCCCGAACGCGGTCGGCATCCTGAAGGGCGCGGGCGGTGGCCTGAGCCTGGGCTTCAACGGCCATACCGACACCAGCTTCACCGGTACGGACGAGGACCTGCGCATGGTGCGCAGGGTCGAGCCGCAGTCCGAGCTGCGTGGCTCCATCGTCGACGGCCGCGTGGTGCGCGGGCTCGGCATCTCGAACATGAAGGGCGGGGTCGCCTCCTTCATGATGGCCGCGAAGGCGCTGAAGGCCAGCGGCGTCGCGCTCAAGGGCGACGTCGTGTTCGCCGCGGTCGTGGGCGAGATCTCGCGCACTCCGGTCGGGCCCTGGCAGTCAAAGGAGTACCGCGGGGAGGGGGCTGGCACCCGGCACCTGCTCACGCACGGGATGCATACCGACTATGCGGTCTGCGCCGACTGCTCCGACCTGAACATCGTCTGGACCCAGACCGGCGTCGTGCAGCTGAAGATCGCCACCTACGGCCAGGCCGAGGCTGCATGGGGATCGGATCGGGCGAAGATGCCGATGTCCGACCTGAACGCGATCGTCAAGATGACCCGGGTGATCGCCGCGGTCGAGCAGTGGGCCGACGGCTTCGAGCGCGACAACGTGTACCAGTCGCCGACCGGCCCGCTGTTCCCCAAGGTGAACATCGGTGCGATCGAAGGCGGGGCGCCGTACCGTCCCAACTACTTCCCCGGCGTGTGCACGATCTACGTCGACATCCGGATGCCGCCGCAGGTGCGTCCGGTCGAGATCAAGGCGCAGCTCGAGCGCGTGCTCGACGGCCTGGGCATCGAATACGAGATGGACCTCTACAAGTCGCTGCTCGGGCACGAGGGCAAGGGCGTCGAGCCGCTGGTCACCGCGGCCGAAGGCATCTACCAGCACCTGTTCGGGGAGGCGATCCGCCACGAGGCACCCGACCGCGCGAGCATCTGGACGGACACCAACGTCTACAACGAGCTCGGCATCCCGGCGATCAAGATCGGTCCGCGCGGACGCCGTATCGGTCCGCGCGCCGAGGAGATCGAGATCGACGTGATGGTCAAGGCGGCGCAGATCTACGCGCTGATGGCCCTGGACATCTGTTCCCGGCCGCGTCCGGCGAAGGGATGACGCGTCCGGTCGGCACGTCGGCGGCAGGGCAGGGCGCCGGCGGTGCCGCGGCACCGCCCCGCCGCAACCGGGTCGACCCGAAGAAGCTGCTGCTCGGAAAGTGGACCGCAGTCGTGCCGCGCGACCGCGAGAAGCACTTCCTGGTGGTGAAGGTGCTGGACCCGGAGGTGGCGGGCGAGGCGCCCACGCGGGTGCAGCTCGAGGCGGTGCTGTCGCGCCGGGTGTTGACCATTGCCTGGCGCGAACTGGAGGATCCTGCCGCCTGGACGCGCGGCTGGGTGCGCGCCAGCTAGTCGAGCCCGCATGGACATCCTGTACCTGCTGGTGCCGCTGTCGGTAGTGCTCGCGATCGCGATCGGCGCCGCCTTCTGGTGGGCGGTGCGCAACGATCAGTTCGAGGACCTCGAGGGGCCGGCGCACCGGCTGCTCCTCGACGACGATGACCGCATCCCGCCGGGCTCGGGTACCCCGCCCGCGCCCGGCTGCGCCCCCGTGCCCGGAGGCCGGGCCGGGACGCCCGCGCCCGTTGCCGCCGCCGGGATGCCTCCGCCGCCCGACTGACCGGGCGCGCCGGCGCGTTCCGGGCGCCGGTTGATCCATATCAACAAACGGTCTTCGCTGCGTTGCGATGATGGTGTGCCGCTGCAGATGGGCGGCACATCCAGTATCCGGACGGAGTGCAGACCATGCAGGCGGCAACGGGCAGTCCAGAAGAGACCTACAACTACCGGGTGGTGCGCCAGTTCGCGATCATGACCGTGGTCTGGGGCGTGGTCGGCATGCTGGTGGGGGTGATCATCGCAGCCCAGCTCGCCTGGCCGGAGCTGCTGCCTTCGGTGCCGTGGCTGTCCTACGGGCGCCTGCGCCCGTTGCACACCAACGCGGTCATCTTCGCCTTCGGCGGCTGCGCGCTGTTCGCGTGCTCGTACTACGTCGTACAGCGCACCTGCCACGCACGGCTGCTGTCCGACGGACTGGCCGCGTTCACGTTCTGGGGCTGGCAGGCGGTCATCGTACTCGCCGCCATCACCCTGCCGCTGGGCATGACCCAGGGCAAGGAGTACGCGGAGCTCGAGTGGCCGATCGACCTGCTCATCGCGGTGGTGTGGGTCAGCTACGCCGTCGTGTTCTTCGGCACGATCATGAAGCGCCGGATCCCGCACATCTACGTCGCGAACTGGTTCTTCGGCGCGTTCATCCTGACCGTGGCGATCCTGCACATCGTGAACAGCGCGTTCAGCCCGGCCTCGTTCACCAAGTCGTACTCCGCCTATGCCGGAGTGCAGGACGCGATGATCCAGTGGTGGTACGGCCACAACGCGGTCGGTTTCTTCCTGACCGCCGGCTTCCTGGGGATGATGTACTACTTCATCCCGAAGCAGGCCGGCCGGCCGGTGTACTCGTACCGGCTTTCGGTGGTGCACTTCTGGGCCCTGATCTTCACCTACATGTGGGCAGGCCCGCACCACCTGCACTACACCGCGCTCCCCGACTGGGCGCAGTCGCTGGGCATGGTGTTCTCGCTGATCCTGCTCGCGCCATCGTGGGGCGGGATGATCAACGGCATCATGACGCTGTCGGGTGCCTGGCACAAGCTGCGCTCCGACCCGATCCTCAAGTTCCTCGTGACCTCGCTGTCGTTCTACGGCATGTCCACGTTCGAGGGACCGATGATGTCGATCAAGACCGTCAACGCCCTGTCGCACTACACCGACTGGACGATCGGACACGTGCATTCCGGCGCGCTCGGCTGGGTCGGCATGATCACGATCGGCTGCATGTACTACCTGATTCCCAGGCTGTTCGGCCGCACCGAGATGCACAGCGTGCGTGCGATCACTCTGCATTTCTGGGTGGCGACCATCGGCATCGTGCTCTACATCACCGCGATGTGGATCGCCGGGGTGATGCAGGGCCTGATGTGGCGCGCGGTGAATGCGGACGGCACCCTGACCTATACCTTCGTCGAGAGCGTCAAGGCGAGCTGGCCCTACTACGTCGTGCGGCTGGCCGGTGGCGTGCTCTACCTGGGCGGCATGCTGGTGATGTGCTGGAACGTCTGGAAGACCGTGGCGGGCAGCCGACCGGT
This sequence comes from Betaproteobacteria bacterium, assembly GCA_947458835.1. GTDB lineage: Bacteria > Pseudomonadota > Gammaproteobacteria > Burkholderiales > CAIKXV01 > CAIKXV01. The sequence goes on from CANHBC010000118.1 coordinate 8,419, forward strand.
CGATGCGGCGATCCCGGCCCCGGCCATGGCGCACGCGTAGCAGGGACGGTTGGGACTTTCCGACATCAACGCAGCAACGAGGGGCATCCAGATCATGGGCATGGATAGCGGGCATCAGGCGATCGAGAAGAACATCGGCTGGATGGTGCTGCTGGTGATCCTGGTGGTGAGCGTCGGCGGGCTGGTGCAGATCGTGCCCCTGTTCTTCCAACGCGCGACCACCGAGCCGGTGGCGGGGCTGAAGCCCTACACAGCCCTGCAGCAGGCCGGCCGAGACATCTACGTGCGTGAAGGCTGCTACAACTGCCACTCGCAGATGGTGCGTCCCCTGCGTGCCGAGACCGAGCGCTACGGTCACTACTCGGTCGCCGGGGAGTTCGTCTACGACCATCCGTTCCAGTGGGGCAGCAAGCGCACGGGGCCGGACCTCGCCCGGGTGGGTGGGCGCTATTCGGACGAATGGCACCGCATCCACTTCGACAACCCGCGCGACGTCGTCCCGGAGTCGAACATGCCGGCCTACCCCTGGCTCGCCCGTACCCCGGTCGACGCGGCTTCGCTGCCAGGCCGGCTGCGCGCGCTCGCCCGGGTCGGCGTCCCCTACTCGGAGGAAGCGATCGCCAGTGCCGCCGAGGCGGTGGAAGGGCGCAGCGAGCTCGAGGCGCTGATCGCCTACATGCAGGTGCTCGGCACCAGCCTGAAGCCCGCCGGCCATCCGGTCGCGGCCAAACCCTGAGGAGCATGCGATGAGCACGGGTGATCTGCAGTCCATCCTCACGCTGGTTGCGTTCGTGACCTTCATCGGCATCCTCGCCTGGGCCTGGTCGGGCCGGCGGCGCGAGGCTTTCAGCGAGGCCGCGCGCATCCCGCTCGATGACGATGCGCCGTTCCGCGCACCGCGCGGCGCGCCGGCGCAGGTCGATTCCGATTCAAGGGAGGCCAGGTAATGTCGGATTTCATCTACAGCTGGGTCGGCATCGCGATAGCGGTGGTGACCCTCGTGTCGATCCTCGCCTGTGCGTGGTTCCTGAGGGTGAACACCACGCGCCGCCTGCCGGTGGGCGCGCAGCCGGGTACCACCGGACACCTGTGGGACGGCGACCTCGCCGAGTGGAACAACCCGCTGCCACGCTGGTGGATGTTCCTTTTCTACATCACCATCGTGTTCGGGCTGCTGTACCTCGCCCTGTATCCCGGGCTGGCGGTCTACGGCGGGGCGCTCGGCTGGAGTTCGAGCGGCCAGCACGCGTCCGAGTCCAGGCGCTGGGACAGCCGCTACGCGGCCATGTTCGATGTCTACCTGAAGCAGGACCTGGCGGTGGTCGCGCGCGACCCGGCGGCGCGCGAGATGGGCCAGCGCCTGTTCGTCACCTACTGCGCGCAGTGCCATGGTTCGGACGCGGGCGGGTCGAGGGGCTTTCCGAACCTGCGCGATGGCGATTGGATCTGGGGCGGCGAGCCGGCCCAGGTGCTCGAGTCGATCGCCAGCGGCCGTCAGGCGATGATGCCGCCGCAGTCGGAGGCGATCGGGCCCGGGAACGTGCGGGCGGTGGCCAACCACGTGCGCGCACTGTCCGGGCTGCCGCACGATGCGGCGCTCGCGGCCCGGGGCAGGGAGCCGTTCGAGCAGGTGTGCGTCGCCTGCCACGGCATGGATGCCCGTGGCAATCCAGCCCTGGGTGCCCCCAACCTGACCGACAAGGTGTGGCTGTACGGGGCTTCCGAGGAGTCGATCGTCGAGACGATCACCCGCGGCCGCAACGGCGTGATGCCAGCCCAGGCCGAGTTCCTCGGCGCAGGCAAGGTGCACGTGCTGGCTGCGTACGTATGGGGGCTCTCGCGTGACGGCAGGCAGTAGGCCGGTGACCGGTCCCGCCGATGTCCCGGACCGTGCCGCACGGCAGGTCCGCGGGGCCGGCGTGGCACCCGGTGATCCGGTCGGCGACGAGGAGCTGTTCGAGATCCGCCGCAAGATCTACCCGCGTGCGGTGACCGGCCTGCTGGCGCGCCAGCGCGTGCTGCTGGTGTTGCTGACGCAGTTCGCGTTCTACGGTACGGCCTGGCTGGACTGGAACGGCCGGCAGGCGATGCTGTTCGACCTCGCGGCACGCAAGTTCTACGTGTTCGGCTTCGTGTTCTGGCCGCAGGACTTCATCTTCCTCACCGGCCTGCTGGTGATCTGCGCGCTGTCGCTGTTCCTGTTCACTGCGATCGCCGGCAGGCTTTGGTGCGGCTACGCCTGCCCGCAGACGGTCTACACGGAACTGTTCATGTGGATCGAGCGCAAGGTCGAGGGCGACCGGATGGCGCGCATGCGACTGGACGGCTCGCCGATGTGCGGGCGCAAGCTGCGCCTGAAGGCGACCAAGCATGCGCTGTGGGCGCTTCTGGGGTTCTGGACCGGGTTTACCTTCGTCGGCTACTTCACGCCGATCCGCGAGCTCGGGGCCTCGGTGCTGGCTTTTTCCCTCGGACCCTGGGAGACGTTCTGGATGGCGTTCTACGGCTTCGCGACCTGGGGCAATGCCGGCTTCATGCGCGAGCAGGTCTGCAAGTACATGTGCCCGTATGCGCGGTTCCAGAGCGTGATGTTCGACGCCGACACCCTCGTGGTCACCTACGACGCGGGCCGCGGTGAACCGCGCGGCGCGCGCGGTCGTTCCGTCGACCCGCGCGCGCATGGCCTGGGCGACTGCGTCGATTGCGGCATCTGCGTCCAGGCCTGCCCGACCGGCATCGACATCCGCCACGGACTGCAGTACGAATGCATCGGATGCGGCGCCTGTATCGATGGGTGCAATCAGGTGATGGCGAAGGTGGGTTACCCCGAAGGGCTGATCCGATACTCGACCGAGAACGCGGTCGCGGGTCGCTATGGTGAGCGCGACATCCGGCGCCACCTGCTGCGTCCACGCACGCTGCTCTATGGCGCGCTGCTGACTGCGGTCACGGTGGCGGTGCTGTCGGGCATCCTGCTGCGCACGCCGGTGAAGATGAACATCATCCGCGACCGCGGCCTCATGGTGCGGGAGCTCGACGATGGCCGGCTCGAGAACGTCTACCGCGTCCAGGTCATGAACCTGCGCGAGGCGCCACGCAGCTTCGTGCTGTCGGCGCGCGGCATCGACGGGCTCGAACTGGTGGTGACCGAGCCTCAGCCGATCCGCGTCGCCTCGGCGGGCTCGCGCATCGTCGCGCTCGAGCTGCGCGTGCCGCGCGACGCCGTCCGGCCGGGATCCACCCCGGTCTGGCTGAAGGTCGAGGCCACCGACGATGCGCGCTTTGCGCGCGAGGAAAAGACCGTGTTCATCGCACGCTGAACGACTTGCCTGACCGCCCCGCAATCGACCCTTTCCGCGAGAACGCCATGCCTGCATCCCTTCCCGACGCGTCGCCGGCGCCTGCCGCCACCGGCCCGCGGCCTGCCAGACGTCCGTGGTTCCGCGAGCCCTGGCCATGGTTGCTGTTCTTTCCGCCGGCGGTCGCCGTGGTCGCTGGGATCATCACGATGGGCATCGCGGTCGACTCGTTCGACGGCGTGGTGTCGGACGACTACTACCGTCAGGGCCTTGCCATCAACCAGTCGCTCGAGCGCGATGCGCATGCGCGCGAGCGGGGGCTGTCCGCGCAGGTCCGCTTCAATCCTGCGGGCGACCGGGTCCGGGTGTCGGTGTCCGGTGTCGTGGGGCAGGGCGAACTGCTGAGCCTGCGCCTGGTGCGCGCTGCGCGCAGTGGCGACGACCAGCAGGTCGAACTGGTTCCGGTCGCCCCGGGCCTGTACGACGGCAGCCTCGCTCGGCCGCTGCACGGACGCTGGCACCTGCAGCTGGAGGACGCGGGACACCACTGGCGCATCGCGGCCACCGCGCAGATGCCCGCCGACGCCGTGATCGGACTGGAGCCTGCACCCACGAGACAACCCGCCGCGGAGGAGCTCCGATGGAGCGATCGCAGAAACTGATCTACATCCTCTGGCCGTCGTTCCTCGTCGCCGGCGTTGCCGATGCACTGTTCTTCACCGCCTTCGATCCGGCCGACCTGCACCTGTTCGGGGATCGGTTCGCGATCAGCGGTACCTCCGCGTACACGATCGGGTTCTTCGCGTTGTGGGTGCTCGGCGCCTCGGCCAGCGCACTGACCTGCTTCCTGCAGCGCAGTTCGGCCGAGGTCAACGGCATGTGTCCGATCGCCGATGCGGTCGACCGCCCACCGGGCTGCCCGCGCCGGGAGGACACCGGGGCCTGCCGGTGACCGCGCAGGAGCCAGCACGGCTACGGAGCGGATGCTGATGGATGGCACGCCGATGCTCTGGCCGACGCTGTTCTCGGCGGTGCTGGCCGGCCTGGCCGGAGGCGTCCACTGCGCGGGCATGTGCGGCGGGATCGTCGGTGCGTTATCCGGGGCGACCGGGCAGCGGCAGCCCCCGATGCGCCTGCACGTAGCCTACAGCGTCGGTCGGGTGGCGAGCTACGCGCTCG
>CANHBC010000119.1 GCA_947458835.1 Betaproteobacteria bacterium
CGCGGACGGCGGGTGCGCGCCTTCGGCGCGGGCGCCGGCGGCTCGCCCTCCACCTCGGGCGCGGTCACGATCGCCGCATCGGCGGGAACCTCGGCCCCCTCTGCCCCCTGGGCCCCTTCGACCATTTCGGCCATTTCGGCCGGGCTGGCCGCAGCATCGACCGGCGATGGCGCCACGACCTCCTCCGCGGCCGCGCCGCGACGGGTACCCGACCGGCTGCGTGTGCTCTTCGCTCGCGCACGGCCACGCTTGGCCGGCGCGGCCTCACCCCCTGCATCGGCCGTACCGTCGACGGCCACGGCTGCACCCTCGCCGCCCTCGACCGGCGCCTGCACCGGATCGGCGGACAGCAGCTGCCCGGCCTGCGCGTCGACGACCGTGTCGAGCACCGGTTCGATGACCGGCTCGCCAGCCACCAGGAGCGCCGTCGCCTCGCCGCCGTTGGCGGCGGCATCGCGTGCAGTACCGCGCCCGGAACCGCGCAGCGACGGATGCAGCGGCAGCGGCGGCCCGACCATCGGCTGCACTGTATGGCCGCTGCCGGATCGCGCCGTACCGGAGCGACGCGAGGTGCCGGTGCGCCCGCGTTGCGCCGCGCCCCTGCCCGCCGGCTGCTCGCGCACCAGGTCGTCGTAATAGATGAACTCGTCGCAGATGTTGATCAGCAGGTCGGACGTGGACTGCTTCACGCCCACGCCGATCACGGTCTTGGCGTTCTCGCGCAGCTTGGCTACCAGCGGGGAGAAGTCCGAATCGCCGGTCAGCAGCACGAACGTGTCCAGGTGCGCCTTGGTGTAGCAGAGGTCCAGCGCATCGACCACCATGCGGATGTCGGCCGAGTTCTTGCCCGACTGGCGCACGTGCGGGATCTCGATCAGCTCGAAAGAGGCCTCGTGCATCGAGCGCTTGAACGCCTTGTAGCGGTCCCAGTCGCAATACGCCTTGCGCACCACGATGTTGCCCTTGAGCAGCAGGCGCTCGAGCACCTTGTCGATGTCGAACTTCGCGTAATTGGCGTCGCGCACGCCGAGGGCCACGTTCTCGAAATCGCAGAACACGGCCATGTTGGTGATGTCAGTCTGGCTCGCCATCGGCCCTTCCCAGTTTGGGGTCCGCGCAGCCTGCTGCGCAGGGGTCCCGCCGCCGGCATGCCGGCGGGCCTTCAGAAATCCGCACGCAGCTTCCCGGCGATGCTCGCCAGCGCCAGCGCGCGGTGGCTGATCCGGTTCTTCAGCTCCGCCGGCATCTGTGCGGCGGTGAGCCCGGTCGAAGGGATCAGGAACCACGGATCGTAGCCGAAGCCGCCCTCGCCGGCCGGTGCGCGCGTCACCTCGCCTGCCCAGACGCCTTCGCCGATCAGCGGCTGGGGGTCCGCCGCCGAGCGCACGACCACGATCACGCAGTAGTAGTGCGCGCGCCGGTCCGCCACGTCGTCGAGCGCCGCCACCAGCTTCTCGTTGTTGCGCGCGTCGGACTTCGGCTCGCCGGCATAACGCGCGGAATGCACGCCCGGCGCGCCACCGAGCGCCGCAACGCAGATCCCGGAATCGTCGGCCAGCGCTGGCATGCCGGTGCAGGCCGAGGCATGGCGCGCCTTGGCGAGCGCATTCTCGATGAAGGTGACGTACGGCTCGGGCGCCTCCTCGACCCCGAGCGCAGCCTGCGGGATGACTTCGAAGTCGAGCGGCGCGAGGATGTGATCGATCTCGCGCAGCTTGCCAGCGTTGCCGCTGGCGATCACCAGCCGGGTGCGCGCCATCTCAGGCAGCCGTCGCGGCCAGCGCCTGCTTCTGCAGGGCGACCAGTTCGGCGATGCCCTTCTCGGCCAGCCCGAGCAGCGCATCCATCTCGGAGCGCGAGAACGCCTCGCCCTCGGCAGTACCCTGCACCTCGATGAACCTGCCGCTGCCGTTCATCACCACGTTCATGTCGGTGTCGCAGTCGGAATCCTCGGCGTAGTCGAGGTCGAGCACCGGCGTGCCACGCCACACACCTACCGACACCGCGGCGACATGATCGCGGATCGGCAGCGCCGGCAGCAGCCCCTGGCGCACCAGTCCGGACAGCGCGTCGTGCACCGCGACGAACGCACCGGTGATACTGGCGGTGCGCGTGCCGCCGTCGGCCTGGATGACGTCGCAGTCGATCTGCAGCGTACGTTCGCCCAGCGCGGAGAGATCGACCGCGGCGCGCAGCGAACGGCCGATCAGCCGCTGGATCTCCTGCGTGCGCCCGGACTGCTTGCCGCGCGCGGCCTCGCGCGCCATGCGGGTGTGCGTGGAGCGCGGCAGCATGCCGTACTCCGCCGTCATCCAGCCCTGGCCGCGGCCGCGAAGGAAACCCGGCACGCCTTCCTCGATGCTGGCCGTGCAGATCACGCGGGTGTCGCCGGCGGTCACCAGCACTGATCCTTCGGCATGGCGGGTGAACCCACGCTCGAGGGTCACGCGGCGCAGCTGGGACGAGGCGCGTCCGCTGGGCCTGGCCAGGGCAACGGGGGTGGCGCCGGCGGGAAGGGGGGCTTGCTGGGTCATCGGATGGGGGCGCTGTGCTATCGTCGTAGCGAGGCGCGGATTGTCAGCGCTGGCGTCCCCGGTTACAACCCCCGCTCCTCCCACGCAGCGCTCCAGGCAACGCACAGGCACATTCATGGCAGGCAACATCAGCAGCATGACCGGCTACGCAGTGGCCACGCGTGAACTGCCGCAGGGCGTCTTCACGCTCGAATTGCGCGCGGTGAACAACCGCTTCCTCGACCTGCAGTTCCGCATGCCGGAAGAGTTGCGTCCGTTCGAGCAGCCGATGCGCGAGATGGTCGCGTCGAAGGTCGGCCGGGGCAAGGTCGAGTGCCGGGTATCGATCAACGCCGCGGGCAGCGGCGGCACTCAGGGTTCGCTCGATCGCACCGCGCTGGCTGCACTGCTCGACCTGGCCGTGGCGGTGCGCACCGCGGCGCCGGGCGCGCCGGCACTCGGGGTGGGCGAGATCCTGCGCTGGCCCGGCGTGCTGGTGACCCAGGCACTGGCCGGCGACGAACTGCGCGAGGTGGTGATCGGGCTGTGCGCCGAGGCACTCGGACAGTTCAACGCCTCACGCGAACGCGAGGGCGACAAGCTGCGCACGTTCATCCTCGAACGGGCCGACGGCGTGGCGGCGATCGTCACCCAGGTCAAGCCGCGCATCCCGGCGCTGCTCGCTGCCCAGCGCGAGAAGCTGCTCGCCCGTCTGGCCGATGCCGGCATCACCGCCGATCCGGAACGCCTCGCCCAGGAACTGGTGCTCTACGCTTCGAAGATCGACGTCGAGGAGGAACTGTCCCGCCTGTCCGCCCATGTCGACGAATTGCGCCGTACGCTGTCGCGCGGCGGGGCGGTGGGCAAGCGCCTGGACTTCCTGATGCAGGAGTTCAACCGCGAATCGAACACGCTGGGATCGAAATCGGTCGACACCAGCACCACCCAGGCTGCCATCGAGCTCAAGGTACTGATCGAGCAGATGCGCGAGCAGATCCAGAACGTGGAATAGATGAGCGGCTGCCTGTTCGTCGTCAGCGCGCCCTCGGGCGCCGGCAAGACCTCGCTGGTCAACGCGCTGCTCGCCGCAGACCCGGCAGTGCGCAAGTCGGTCTCCTACACCACACGGCCTCCCCGCCCGGGGGAGGCTGACGGCCACGACTACCATTTCGTGGCGATGCCCGAGTTCCAGCGGATGATCCAGGCCGACGACCTGCTGGAGCATGCGCAGGTGCACGGCAACTGCTACGGCACTGGTCGCACCTGGGTGCTCGACGCACTCGCCGCCGGCGACGACATCGTGCTGGAGATCGACTGGCAGGGCGCGCGGCAGGTGAGGCAACTCTACCCGCTGGCGGTCAGCGTGTTCATCATGCCGCCGTCGATCGAGGCGCTGGAATCGCGGCTGCGAGGCCGCGGGCAGGACAGCGAGGACGTGATCGCGCGGCGGGTGCAGGCCGCGCGGGCGGAGATCGCCCATGTCGACGAGTTCGACTATGTTATAGTGAATTCGGTATTCGCCACCGCTGCGCGTGAACTGCAGAGCATCGCCATCGCGCACCGCCTGATGCGTCCCGCGCAGCTCGCACGCCACCAGGCGCTGATCGCAGCGCTCAGATGAAAACGCCCGGCGTGCGCTGCATGCCCGGCAGCCGGAGGTTCATATGGCCCGTATCACCGTAGACGACGCCCTGAAACAGGTCACCAACCGGTTCGAGCTGACCCTCGCGGCCACCTACCGCGCCCGGCAACTCACGATGGGAGCCACCCCGCTGGTCGAGGCCAACAAGGACAAGCCGACCGTGATCGCGCTGCGCGAGATCGCGATGGGCAAGATCGGCCTCGACATCATGCACCGGTCGCAGCCCACCTGACCCATGGTGGGCGCGATGCGCCCACCCGTCCGGATGCGCGCCGCGCACGCCGGGCACACTGGACGACGCCGCCCCGCGGGAACCACCCCGGGCGGCGTCGTGCTTTCTGGTAGGCTTCGGTCATCTGGGTTTCAACGTTCGAACCACCCCAACGGGCTGCAGCACTGATGGTCGAAGCCGAACTGCTGTTCAAGGACCTCACGTCCTACCTGAAGGCAGACGACGTTTCCCGGCTGCAGCGTGCCTACGCGTTCAGCGAGGCGGCGCACCACGGCCAGTTCCGCAAGAGCGGCGAGCCGTACATCTCGCACCCGCTCGCCGTGGCCAAGATCCTGGCGCAGTGGCACCTCGATCCGCAGGCACTGACCGCGGCGCTTCTGCACGACGTGATGGAGGACACCGCCGTCACGAAGGAGGAGATCGCCGAGTCGTTCGGCCGGTCGGTCGCCGAACTGGTCGACGGCGTGTCGAAGATCGACGCCATCGAGTTCCAGAGCAAGGAAGACTTCCAGGCCGAGAACTTCCGCAAGATGCTGCTGGCGATGGCGCGCGACGTGCGCGTGATCCTGATCAAGCTGGCCGACCGCCTGCACAACATGCGCACGATGCAGGTGATGGACCCGGTGCGCAAGAAGCGCATCGCGCGCGAGACGCTGGACATCTATGCGCCGATCGCCAACCGGCTAGGCCTGAACAGCATCTACCAGGAACTCGAGGACCTCTCCTTCCGCTACCTGCACCCGACCCGCTACCGGGTGCTTGCGAAGGCGTTGAAGACCTCGCGCGGAAACCGCCGCGAGGTGGTCGGCAAGGTGCTCGACGCGATCATCGCCCGGCTGAAGGAGGCCGGCATCGATGCCTCGGTCACCGGGCGCGAGAAGCACCTGCACTCGATCTACAACAAGATGCTCGAGAAGCAGCTCTCGTTCGCGCAGGTGCAGGACATCTACGGCTTTCGCGTGATCGTGTCCGACGTGCCCGCGTGCTACGTGGCGCTGGGCGCGCTGCACGGGCTGTACAAGCCGTTTCCGGGCAAGTTCAAGGACTACATCGCGATCCCCAAGGCCAACGGCTACCAGTCCCTGCACACCACGCTGTTCGGCCCCTTCGGCATGCCGCTCGAGGTGCAGATCCGCACCCGCGAGATGCACAAGATCGCCGAGGCCGGGGTCGCCTCGCACTGGCTGTACAAGACCTCGGACGCCGACCTCAACGAACTGCAGCAGAAGACTCACCAGTGGCTGCAGAGCCTGCTCGAACTGCAGACCACCTCCGGCACCGCGGTCGAGTTCCTGGAGCACCTGAAGGTCGATCTCTTCCCGGATGAGGTCTACGTGTTCACGCCCAAGGGCAAGATCATGGCGCTGCCGCGCGGTGCGACGGCGGTGGACTTCGCCTACTTCGTGCACACCGACATCGGCAACCGGGCGATCGCGGTCAAGATCAACGACGAGCTGATGCCGCTGCGCACCGAGCTCAAGAACGGCGACCGGGTCGACATCATCACGGCGGTGCAGGCACGCCCGAACCCGGCGTGGCTCAACTTCGTAGCTACCGCGCGCGCGCGCGCTCAGATCCGCCACTTCCTGAAGACGATGCAGCTCGAGGAGTCGGTCCACCTCGGCGAGCGACTGCTCAACCAGGCGCTGGCGACGCTCAAGGGTTCTCCGGCCGAAATCGATGCCGAGTCGTGGGACAAGTTCCTGCGCGAATCGGGCGCGAAGAGCCGCGCCGAACTTCATGCGGACATCGGCCTGGGCAAGCGGCTGGCTGCCGTGGTGGCGGCGAGCCTGCTCCAGCGCGCCGGCAGCGCACCCTCCGGGGAGCAGATACCCGGCACCATCGTGATCCGCGGCACCGAGGGGATGGCAGCCCAGCTCGCGCGCTGCTGCAACCCGATCCCGGGCGACCCGGTGATCGGCCTGGTCAGCAAGGGCCAGGGCATCGTGATCCACACCCAGGACTGCCCGGTGATCCGCAAGAGCCGACACGAGTCCGACCGCTGGGTCGACGTGCAGTGGGACGACAAGACCCGGCGCGCCTTCCTGGTGAGCATCCGGCTGTCGGTGGCCAACGAGCGCGGCGTGCTGGCGCGCGTGGCCGGCGGCATCGCCGAGGCCGGGTCGAACATCGACAACGTCAGCGTCGAGCAGTCCGACTCGAGCGCCTACTCGACGATGAACTTCACCCTGCAGGTGACCAACCGCTTCCACCTCGCGCAGATCATGAAACGGCTGCGCCTGATCCCTGAGGTGGTGCGGATCGTCCGCGTGAAGGGCCAGCCGAAGGAACGCGAGCAGTAGCGGCCGCCACCTGGCACGCCGGGCGGCGGTTCGTTGCAGAATAGCGGGATGTCCTTCCGCAGCCGTCCAGCCCCGCCCGCCTGCAGGCCTCCTGCGCCGCCGCGGCACCGGGGCGCGGCCCGGCGATCGCCGGAGGGCCGATGGACGGCCTGAGTGCATTCCAGCTGGCCTGGGCCGCACTGGTGTTCACCGCCGGCTTCGCGATCCGCAACCTTGCCGGCTTCGGCGCCATCCTGATACCCGCGCTGGCGCTGTTCCTGCCGCTGACCATGGTCGTGCCGGTGGTGACGCTGATCGCGGTACTCTCGTCGATCGGCATCGCGGTCCGGCATCGCGACCGGATCGCCTGGCGCGACCTGAAGCCGCTGCTGCCGTGGAGTCTGGCCGGCGTGGCGGTGGGCCTGTACCTGTTCGAACGGCTCGGCGACGACACGCTGGTCACTGCCCTGGGGGTCTTCGTGGCCGGCTTCGGTCTGTGGTCGCTCGCCGCGGGCGAACGGCCGGCCTCCGGCCCTCGGCTGCCGCGCTGGCTGGTGGTGCCACCGCTGGCCACCTTCGCGGCGATCGTCGGCACCACCTTCGGCGGCCTGGCCGGCCCGGTGTACGGGGTCTACCTCGAGTGGCTCAAGCTCGACAAGCACGCATTCAGGGCATCGATGTCGGCGATCCTGGTCGTGCTGGGCACGCTGCGCGGACTGGGCTATCTGTCGCTCGGCCACTTCGACCAGGGTACCCTGGTGCTCGCCGCACTGGCGCTGCCGTGCGCGCTGCTCGGGATGGGCATCGGCGCGCGGATGCATGCGCGCGCGACGCCTGCCGGCTTCCGCCGGATCGTCGCGCTGCTGCTCGTGGTATCGGGCGCAGCCCTGCTGCTGCGCTGAGACGACCGCGCGTCAGAACAGGTACATCAGCGACATCGACCACAGGCCGGCGCGGGCGCGACCGGTCGGCAGCGCGGAATCGCCGACCTCGTGGTACTGCTCGTACTCGGCCCGCAGCGCGAGGCCGCGCGGCAACTGGTACTGCAGCCCGGCACCGACCACGGGGCTGATCTGCCATTCGCGGCCGCTCAGTTCGCCCCGGCCCACCACCGCCGGGAAGTTCTGGCTGTTCTCGCGTACGCGGGTGTAGCCGAAGCCCAGCTTGCCGAAGGCGGAGAATCCGGAGTTGCCGAAAGCAAACGAGCCCACGCCTGCCAGCTTGACCGCATCGACCTTGTAGTCGAGCCTGGCCATGCCGCCGGCGTTGGTGAAGGTGACCGGGTTGCGGCCGAGGTTGTCGTAGCCACCCTCGACCGCCAGCCAGGGCAGTACCCGGTAGCCGGCAAAGAACTTGAACGCGGTGTTGCTCTCGTCGAAGGTCGTGGCGGTGCCGGCCGGGCCGATCGCGAAGTCGCCGGTCTTGAAGCCGAGGCGCGACTGGCCCATGCCGAAGCCGGTGTACCAGCCGGTGCCCGACGTCGACTGCGCCATCGCCGGAGCGGCGGCGAACGCAACGGCGACGCAGGATGCACGCACCACGGCACCGCCGGCACGCGAAACGATCGAGCGAGCCCGCGCGCTGGCGTGGCTGCGAGTCCCTGCTGCGGTGCGATGCGTCATGGCGGAATTCCCGTGGGTCGGTGCGTCGCTGGATGATACCAACCGGGCCGATCGAACCCAAGCGAAAAGCCGCCCTGCGCGGCGCGGCACGGCGGCTTGCGGCAGGCAGGGACCCGAGGCACACTGCGCCGGCTTCGCGCATGCCCGCCCGCACGGCAGCAGGCAGCCGAGCACCACCGGAGGAAGACCAGCGTGACACACCGAACCCTCGCCGGCGCGGGATACGCCCGCCCAGCCCTGCTCGCCACCCTCGCGTTCGCCGCTGTGTGCCTGCCCGGCACCGCAAAGGCCGCGGGCGCGCCGAGCGCCGCCGCGACCGAAGCCGCCGCCTATCCGGCGCGGCCGGTACGGCTGATCGCTGCGGCCGCCCCCGGCGGCGGCATCGACATCCTCGGACGGCTGCTCGCGCAGCGGCTGGCCGATGGCTGGAAGCAGCAGGTGGTGGTGGACAACCGTGCCGGCAGTGGCGGACTGATCGCCACCGAACTGGTCGTGCGCGCGGTCCCGGACGGCCAGACCCTGCTGATGCAGAGCGTGGGCGTGTCCTACGTGGGCACGCTCAACCGCAACGCCCCCTTCGACGTGCTGCGCGACCTGGCCCCGGTGGCCCTGGCCGCCAGCCAGCCGTCCCTGCTGGGCGCCCATCCGTCGCTGCAGGTGTCGAAGCTCGCCGACCTGATCGCTCAGGCCCGGGCCCGTCCCGGGCAGCTGACCTTCGGCTCCGGCGGCGCAGGCGGTGCATCGCACATGGGTACCGAACTGCTCGCCCACGCCACCGGCATCCGCATGGTGCACGTGCCGTACAAGGGCACCGGCCCGGCAATGGCCGCCCTGCTCTCGGGCGAGGTCGGGCTCGGCCTGATCGGCATCTCCACCGCCCTGCCCTACGTGCGCAACGGCAAGGTGCGCGCACTGGGCGTGAGCAGCGCCACGCGTTCGTCGCTCGCGCAGGACATCCCGACCATCGCCGAGGCCGGCGTGCCAGGCTACGAGTTCTCGGGCTGGTACGGAGTGCTCGCACCGGCGAAGACCTCTCGGCCGATCCAGGAGCGGATCAACGCCGGGGTCAATGCCGCGATCCGGCATCCGGAGATGCTGCAGCAGTTCGCCGGCAACGGCTTCGAGCCGCTTGGTGGCAGCATCGACGACTTCCGACGGTACTTCGCCGCCGAAGTGACAAAGTGGCGACGGGTGATCACCGAGGCGGGCATCGGTACCCAGTGACCTGCGGTCGCGGCGGCGTCCGGGGCCGACAGGTCCCCGATGACGCTGCGCCGCCTGGTCAGGCCTGTGCGTCGAAGTCGACCAGACCCATGTTCTCGACCGACGGGCCGAGTTCGCCACGCTCGATCCGCCGAACGATGTCGCACACCGCGGTGTTGCCCGGTGTCGGAATGCCTGCTTCCTGCCCGAGCGAGACAACCAGGCCATTGATGTAGTCGGTCTCGCTGCGCCGCTTCTTCAGCAGATCCTGGAACGCGGTGTTGCGCGAGTTCTTGCCGATGTGACCGACCAGCGTCGTCACCAGCTTCTCGACGATGGCTTCCGGCGAGCCACCGAACTCGGACTCGGTCAGGCCGAAGATAGGCTGCAGCCGGAATCCGTGCGCCTGCCCCACCGCGATGGTCTCGCAGCCGATACGGCGGATCAGGTCGAAGATCTGCGGATCCTGGGTGGCCTCGTACGACTGCACGCCGAGCATCGCGAACGGCGACAGGACCATCGAGTTGGTGACCAGCTTGGTCCATTTGGCATCGCGGATGCTGGCCGTCGTGCTGACCTGCGCAGTGCACGACAGCAGCTCGCGCAGCCTCTCCAGCCGCGGCGTCATCTGGCCGTCGAGTTCACCCAGCGCGAACCACGTGCGTCCGCGCGGGGTCTTGCGCCGCGTCTCGCCCGGCACGAACAGTTCGGCAGCCAGTTCGATGCAGGCGCCAACGGTGCGCTCGCGGCCGACCACCGAGGCGATCGTCTCGTCGTTCATGCCGTTCATCAGGCCGACCACGGTCGCATCGGGCGCCAGGTGCGGCCGCACGAACTCGGCCATCCAGCGCGCATCCTGCGACTTCATCATGATCAGCGCGAGGTCGTAGGTCTCGTAGGTGCGCCGATGGCTGGCGAAGTCGCACAGGTGCACTGCCTCGATCGGCGGCGCATGCTCCTCGCCGTCGGGCAGCGTGACCTTCAAGCCGTGCGTGCGCAGGGCTTCGACCTGCGCAGGCCAGGGATCGACCACCAGCGGCGCATGCCCGGCGCGCGCGAGGTCGGTGGAGACGTTACAGCCGATGGCGCCTGCGCCGAGCACTACGATGTTGCGTGGCATTCGATCCCGCCGGACGGAAGATGCGATGGCCGCGAGTCTATAGCATCCGCTTCAGGCCCACATTCAGGAGGCGGCCAGGACGCGCCACGGGGATCTAACTGATCAGGAACTCTTCGCGCTTCTTTCCGGCATTCTCAGCGGTGCTCAGCCAGAGCGGCGTCCGGCCACGTCCACTCCAGGTCTTGCCACTGTCCGGATCGCGATACTTGGCGCCCACCGGCTTGCCCTTGCGCGCTTTCTTCGCGGCAGGTCCTACCTTGCCGACACGCAGATCGCCGATGCTCACGTCATGCTTGGCCATCATGGCCAATATCGCCTTGATGGCCGGGCCCTTGTCTTTCTTCTTGAGCTTGTCGGCGACTTTCTGAAGCGCGGCAATCCGTTTTTCAACAGCGGTGAGGGTCAGTTTTGGCATTTGGCTGATGATTATCTGGTAGCGACATGCTGAAACATACGCATTTATTCCAGTTAATGCAACGAGACTCCTGCGCCACGGCTGCCAAAACGTTGTTTTGACGCATCTGCGGGGCAAAACCCGCCTGACCGTGTGCATCACACGGCTGATAATTAAATCACGCCTTTCATCCGCCCGGAGTCAGGCATCGACCGCAGCGCCAGGATGCAGCGAACGGTCCCGCGCCACCTGCCACCGAGTTATTTCGCCGAGTCGCGATTCACGATATCGGGCGTTACCGCATCCAGAACATTCACAACCGTTCTGGCGCCATAGATCAAAGTGCTGGCAGTGACATCCACCACGGCCACTGCGGTGGCACAACCCTGAAGGGTAAAAGCCAGCAACATTGCCGCCGCGACTCGCTTCACACCACTGCTCACTTGATCAGGAAGTGATCGCGCGACTTTCCAGCGGCCTCAGCTTCCCTGACCCACACAGGCGTTCTGCCACGTCCGGACCAGGTCAGGCCCGATTTGGGATCCTGATACTTGGCGGCCACAGGCGGGCGCTTGCTGCCCTTTGCTGAAACCCCGCGCTTGCTGTCCGCGAGGTCAGCCATGGTGACACCATGCTTGGCCATCAGGGCCTTGATGGTCTTGATGGCGGGCGCCTTGTCTTTCTTCTGGAGCTTCTCGGCAAGTTTTTGCAGCGCGGCCATACGCTTCTGCACGACGCTCAGGGTCAGTTTGGGCATTTCGCTTAACTGTTGAAGTTAGAGAAGTTTGCGACTATATCACGGCAGATGAGACACCGACATCTGTCGTTTTGATACGACCATCAGGCGCTACTGTTGGTGATCTGCGTCGAGAAAATCGCACCGTTGTAAGCGAGCGTTTTTTCGGCAAACCAACCTGGACGAAAAGACAGGGGTTTGTCGTGCGGAAGAGCAGGCTCTCGGTCGAGCAGATCGTAGCGGTGCTGAAGCAGGTCGAGATGGGCATGCCCGTCGTGGATGCGACGCGACAGTTCGGCATCTCGGAGCAGACGGTCGATCGGTGGAAGAAGGCGTACCGCGGGTTACAGCCAGACCAGCCGCGCGAGTTGAAGCAGTTCCAGGAGGAGAACGCGCGCCTGAAGCGGCTGGTGGCAGATCTGAGCCTCGACACGGCGATCCTGCAGGATATCGCCGCAAAAAAATGGGCCGGCCCGCGGTGAAGCGAGAGGCGGTGGACTACAGGGTCAACCAACACCGTATCAGTATGCGTCGGGCCTGCGACCTTCTGAAGTTACGCCGTATCGTGCACTGCTACCGCAGTGTCAAGGATCCGAAGCTGGCGCTGCGAAAGCGGATGCATGAGCTCGCCCAGGTGCGCATCCGCTACGGGTATCGACGCATCCAGGGCTGCTGCGCCGCGCGGGTTGGAATCATGGGCGCAGCCAGACGTACAGGCTCTAGACCGAGGAACGGCTGCAGTTGCGCTCGAAGCACCACTGCTGCCAGACCGGCCGCATCCGGGCGTCACATATAGCCCATGCACAGGCTGGCGTTGATCGGCACTGCCGAGACGACCTGCGTCCCGGCGCTGGAAGTCGTGGCATACCCAAGCGATTCGTTCATCCGGCCATTCGAAATGGCTGCTCAGGGTTATTCAAAAAACAGCCAGTCTCACGCGGCCAAGGTTTCCTGTGAGATGGACGCCTTTTTTCAGACACCGGACGCGGCTCGA
>CANHBC010000120.1 GCA_947458835.1 Betaproteobacteria bacterium
AGTGAACATCCCGCCGAATGTCCCGCCGCCGCCGCCGGCGCAGGCCAGCCGCGCGATCGCCGCGACGAAAGGCCAGCGCATCCGCCCGGCCCCCTGGCTGGCGAAGTAGAGCGCCATGCCGAGCCCGAGCAGTGCGTAGGCCGGCCCGATGATGCGCAGCGCGAGCCGGGCAATGTCGACCACCTCGGGATCGCGGGTAAACAGTCCGATCCAGGGGTCCGGGAACAGCGCCACCGCGAAGCCGATCGCCGCGCAGGCGGCACAGACCAGCCAGGCGCCGCGCCAGGCGAGGCCGAGCGCCAGGGCCCACTGACCGGAGCCGACCCGGCGCCCGACCTGCTGGGTCAGCGTCGCACCGATGCCGAAGGACAGCGGCACCATCAGGAACTCCAGCCGGGCGGCGATGCCATAGGCGGCGATCGCCGCCGGCCCGAAACCGGAGACCAGCGCGGTCACCGCGACCGTGGTCAGCACCGACAGCGTCGCCATCGCCGAGGCCACCGCACCGACCGACAGGATGCGCATGAACAGTTCGCCCGTGAGCGGACCGGCCAGGCGAGGCACGAAGCCGCAGGCGCCGGCCAGCACCCGGCGCAGCAGCACCACCGCGGTGAACGTGAACACCAGGCCGTAGGCGATCGGCAGGCCGATGATGCCCAGCGCCGGCAACGGGCCCGCGCCGAACATCAAGGCCGCACCGAGCACCGGCTCGACCAGCCAGGCGATCGCGATCAGCCGGCCCGGCATGTCCATCACGCCGGCGCCGCGCAGCACCGAGGCGAGCGTCGCCACGATCCAGTGCGCCGGCACGCCGAGAAACAGCACCCCGGCGTAGAGGACCGCCAGCTCGAGCACCGTGCCCCGCGCGCCAATCGCCTCGAACAGGGGCCGGGCAGCCAGCTCGACCAGCAGGCAGAACATCAGGCCCAGGCCGCCGCCGATCAGCAGCGCGTGCCGGATCAGCGCGGCCGCCTCGTCCCGGCGCCCGGCGCCGAGCGTGCGGGCGATGGCGGCGCTGACGCCACCGCCCATCGCACCGGTGGACATCATGCCCATCAGCAGGGCGAACGGCAGCACCAGTGCATAGGCCGCCAGCGGTTCGGTGCCGAGGCTGCCGACCAGCGCGGTCTCGGCGATCAGCGCCCCGCCCTGCGCGAAGCCGACCAGCGTGGTCGGCACCGACTGTCGCAGCAGCGCGCCGATCCGCCCGTCGGCGCTGCCGGCACCGCCGGTCAACGCGACGGCGCCATCCGGAAGTCGAACTCGACGCGTTCGAACGGGTTGGGCAGCCGGTGGCGCGCGGCCTCGTCGGGCGCGTCCACCGGCACGAACGGCACGGCGAGCGAGGCGCGCACCCCGAACACCGCGTCCTGGTCGATGTAGGGATCGTCGGCGGGGAACAACTCGGTGGTCAGCGGCGCGAAGCCGTCGGCGAGCACCCGGAAATGGAAGTGTGCCGGGCGCCAGGCGTGGCGCCCGGCGGCGCGCAGCAGCCCGCCCACCGGGCCGTCATAGGGCACGGTGTACGGCGCCGGGCGCACGGTGGTGAACGCGTAGGCGCCGTCCTCGGCCAGCGCCATCCGGAAGCGCAGGTTGCCGGGATCCTGCGTCGGATCCTGCTGCCAGTAATGACCGAGCGCATTGGTCTGCCAGAAGTCGATCGTCGCACCACGTACCGGCCGGCCTTCGAGGTCGAGCACCCGCCCGCGCACCAGTACCGGCGTGCCGGCGTTGCCGCGGATCAGGTCGCCGCCGACCGGCAGCGCCGGCGATCCCTCCGCATGGAACGGACCGAGCACGCTGCGCTCGGTCGCCCCCGGCACACCCTGCAGCAGGTCGGTCAGCGAGGTCAGGCCAAGGATGTCGGAGGCCAGCACGAACTCGTTGCGCCGGTCGTCGGTGATCGCCGCGGCGGCGGTGAGGAACGCAATACCCGCGCGCCACTCCTCCGGCCGCAGTTCGACCTCGCGCGAGAAGGCATGCAGGTGGCGTACCAGCGCGCCGAGCACGACCTTCAGCCGAGGGTCGGCCGCGCCGTCGAACGAGGCGACCACCGCATCGGTCAGGGTATTCCGGTCGATCGACTGCATCGCATCCTCCAGTGTCCGTCCGCGACGGAGGTCAGTCCGCCTTCAGCCCGAGCTGCTTCACCACCTTCGCGTAGCGCTCCACGTCGTTGCGCAGCACGGCGGCGAAGGCGGCCGGGGACATGGGCGTGGCCTCGATCGCCAGGCTGTTCATGCGCTCGCGCACGTCGGGAGCCTCGAGCGCGCGGTTCATCTCGGCATTGAGCCTCGCGACCACCGGCGCCGGCGTGCCGGCTGGCCCGAGGAAGGCGATCCAGGTGTAGTCGGCGAAGCCGGGATGGCCGAGCTCGGCCACCGTCGGCACATCGGGCAGCGCGCCCGAGCGCTTCGCGCTGGTCACCGCCAGCGGCCGGATCTTGCCCGACTGCGACAGCGGGACCGCTGGCGGCATCGAGGTGCTGCCGATCGGCACCTGGCCGCCAAGCACCGCGGTTACCGCCGCGGCCGGTGTGTGCGGCACGTGCGTGATGTCCAGCTTGTTGAGCTGCCGGAACAGCACCTCGGCCGCGAGGTGGGTCGTGGTACCGGTGCCCGAGGAGGCGTAGCTCAGGCGCTCGGTGCGGGCGAGCGCGAACAGTTCCTTCAGGCTGGTCGCCTTGACCGACGGATGCACGAACAGGATGTTCGGGGTGAGGGTAGCCATCGCCACCGGCACGAAGTCACGGATCTCGAAGCCCGGGCGGGAGAACAGACTCACGTTGACCGCGAACGCGACGCTGGTGCCGAGCAGCGTGTGGCCGTCCGGAGCGGCCTTGGCAACGATCTGCGCGCCGATGTTGCCGCCCGCGCCGCCGCGGTTGTCGATCAGCACCGGCTGGCCGAAGGCCTCGGCCAGGCGCGGCTGCAGCAGCCGGGCGATGGTATCGGTGGTGGCGCCCGGCGGGAACGCGACCACCATGCGCAGCGGGCGGGACGGAAACGATTGCGGTGCGCCCTGGGCGAGCGCCTGCGCGGCGAGGCCCACCAGCGGCAGGGCGATGGCCAGCGCCCTGGCCGGCGCGGCCAGCGGCGATGCGGATGCGTGGTGCATGGATCTCCTCCTGCGGAGGCCGCCACCGAGGGCGTGCGGCCGGTTCACAACAGCGTGCACATCTCTTCGAACGACAGCCTCGGCAGCCGGGGCGGGAGCGCGGCGACATCACCGTAGCCGAGGTTGACCATGAAGTTCGACCGGAACGAGGTACCGTGGAAGAACGCCTCGTCCGCCTTGGCGTTGTCGAACCCGGACATCGGACCGACATCCAGCCCGAGCGCACGCGCGGCGATGATCAGCCACGCCCCCTGCAGCGTGCTGTTGCGCAGCGCATACGGCTCGGCCGCGTCGGGATGGGTGCGAAAGTGCGTCGCATGGTCGCCCGCCGGGAACAGCCGGGACAGGTGCTCGTAGAAAAGCGTGTCGTAGGCGATCACGGCGGTCACCGGCGCCTCGCGCACCTTGGCGACGTTGCCCGCATCGAGCGTCGGGATCAGCCGCGCCTTGCCCTCGCGCGAGCGCACGAACAGGATGCGTGCCGGGCTGCAGTTGGCGCTGGTCGGGCCCCACTTCATCAGTTCGTACAGCTGTCGGAGAACGGAATCGTCGACCTCACGCGACAGCCACCTCTTGTGCGAGCGCGCACCGGTGAGCAGCCCGGCCAGCGCCGCCTGCAGCGCCTCCGGGGAAAGGTCGGCCAAGCGCGCGCGTACCGCCAGCGCCTCGGACACCGCGCGCTCCTTCTGCTCGTCGGTGTTCATGTGCTGGCTCATGACGCGGCGGCCAGCGTGCGCGCCTCCCGGGCCAGGATCTTCTCGTGCCGGCGCAGCAGCTTCTCGGCCCGGACCACGATCGGGATGTCGATCATCTTGCCATCGATCTGGAACGAACCGCGGCCCTCTGCGGCGTACTTCGCGTTCATCTCGATCACCTTGCGCGCGAAGGCCACCTCCTCGGCCGACGGCGAATACTCGGCATTGACGATCTTCACCTGGCCGGGATGGATGCAGCCGGCACCGTCGAAGCCGAAACGGCGCGACTTGCGCACCATCGCAGCGAACTTGTCCCAGTCACTGAAATCGGCCACCGTGCCGATGAAGCCCAGCGGCATCACGCCCGCGGCGCGCGCGGCGATGATCATCCGCTGCTTCGGGTGCAGCAGGACGTCCTCGTCGGGCAGCATGTCGCAGTTCAGGGCGAAGTCCTCGCCGCCGATGTTCATCGCGACCACCCGCGGGCAGGCGCGCGGGATCTCGTCGATGCGCAGGAACGCGTCCGGCGTTTCGATCATCGTGATGAACTTCGTGTGGCCGACCGGCATGCCGCGCTTGAGTTCGAGCTCGCTGACCAGTTCGTCGAGCAGGCGCACGTGCGAGGCGCTGTCGGCCTTGGTGATCGCCAGCCCGTCGACGTCCGGGCAGATCGAATGCTCGATGTCGCGCACCGCGAGCGACAGCGGCTGGTTGATGCGCACCACCACGTCCGACCCGCCTCGGCGTACCCGGGCAGCGTTCTTCTCGACCAGGGTACGCGCCGCGGCCTTCTCGGCGGGTGGCACGGCGTCCTCGAGGTCGAGCTGGATCACGTCGGCGGCGCGGGTGTGCGCCTTGTCGACGAACTTCTCGACGTTGACCGGAACGTACAGCAGCGAACGCCAGACCGGCAGTTCATCCTGGGCTTGCATCGGTTTCTCCCGTCCTTGGTATCAGGGTGTATCGGGCGGCGGCGCCGGACGCGCCGCGGGCGCATCGACCAGCGCACCGCAGGCGCGCAGCGCGGCGATCCGGCCGGGATCGAATCCCGCTGCCGCCAGCACCTCGTCATTGTGCTCGCCCAGCGCCGGCGCTGGGAGCCGGATCGCTCCCGGCGTGGCCGACAGCCGCGGCACCACGCAGTGCATGGGCACCTGTCCCATGTCTGCATCCGGGTAGTCGGCGAGCACCTCGCGCTCGACCACGTAGCGGTCCTCCATGATCTGCGAGATGTCGTAGATCGGACCGACGGTGACCTGTTCGCGGTCGAAGAACGCCAGGTTCTCGTCCAGCGTGCGGCTGGCGATGAAGGCGCCGATCAGCGCGTCGAGTTCCTCGGCATGGCGCAGGCGGTCGGCGTTGGTTCGAAAGCGCGGGTCATCGACCAGTTCCGGGCGACCGATCGCGCGCAGCACCCGCTCGGCCATCGCCTGGGTGGAAGCCGACAGGCAGACCCAGCGACCGTCACCGGTGGGGTAGGCATTGCGCGGCGCGGCGGTGGTCGAGCGACTGCCGGTGCGGCGGCGCAGGCGTCCGCTCGCCCGGTAGCTGGCCGCCTGCGGGCCCATCAGCGAGAACAGCGGTTCGAACAGCGACAGGTCGATCGATTGCCCGACCCCGCCGCCGACCTCGACCTCGCGCAGCGCGACCATGGTGGCGAAGGCGCCGTACAGGCCGGCGGTGCAGTCGGCCAACTGCATCGGCGGCAGTACCGGTTCCCGGTCGTCGAAGCCGTTGAGCGCGGCGAAGCCGGACATGCCCTCGGCCAGCGTGCCGAAGCCCGGCTTGTGGCGGTACGGGCCGTCCTGTCCCCAGCCGGTGACCCGCACCAGCACCAGCTTCGGGTTACGCGCGTGCAGCACGTCCGGGCCGAGGCCCATCTTCTCGAGCGTGCCCGGGCGGAAGTTCTCGACCAGAACCTGGGCCGATTCGACCAGCGCCAGCAGGGTCTCGACAGCCTCCGGGCGGCGCAGGTTCAGGCACACGCTCTTCTTGTTGCGCGCATACACCTTCCAGTTGGTGGGCACGCCCGCCACCAGCCAGTCGCGCAGCGCGTCGCCGTCGGGCGGCTCCACCTTGACCACCTCGGCGCCGAAGTCGGCGAGCGCGAGGCTGACCATGTTGCCCGCGACCACGCGCGACAGGTCGAGCACGCGAACGCCATGCAGCGGCCCGCGCGCCTGCGCGTCGAACGCGCGCCGCTTCAGCCGGGACCGCCCGGCCGCGGGTGCATCACCGCCTGCTTCGCCGGCCATGCGCTCAGTCGGGCCGGATGGCCGCGTCGCGGGCCACCGAGCGCCAGAACTGGATCTCCTCGCGGACGATGCGCGCAAAGGCTTCGGGCGTGGTGCCGGCCGGCTCGGCGCCTTCGGCGGCGAGCCGCTCGCGCATCTCGGCGGTCTGCAGCACCTTCACCGTCTCCGCGTTCAACCGCTCGATCACCGGCCGGGGCGTTCCGCCGGGTGCGAACAGGCCCCACCACAGGACCGCAGCATAGCCCGGCACGCCGGACTCGGCGATGGTCGGCACCTCGGGCACGAACGGCGAGCGCGACGGCGTGGACACCGCCAGTGCGCGGACGCGGCCGGCCTTCACCTGCGGCATCACGTTAGGGATGCCGGACAACAGGAACTGGATCTGGCCGCCCATCAGGTCGGCCAGCGCCGGACCGATGCCCTTGTAGGGGACGTGCACGGTATTCATCTTCGCCATCCGGTTGAGCACCTCGGTGGCCAGGTGGTTGATGCCACCGCTGCCGGAGGAACCGTAATTGAGCGTACCGGGCTTCGCCCGTGCCAGCGCGATGAGGTCCTGCATCGTCTTCGCCGGCGATTCCGCTGACACGGTGATCATCAGTGCACCCATGCCCAGGCGGGTGACCGGGGCGATGTCGCGCACCGGGTCGAACGGCACCTTCGGCTGGATCGCCACGTTCGTGGTGAAGGACGTCGAATGGATCATCAGGTTGTAGCCGTCCGGCGGCGCCTTCGCCACGATGCCCGCGCCGAGCAGCCCGCCGGCACCGGGCCGGTTGTCGATCAGCACCGGCTGGCCCATCGCCTCGCTCAGTCGCTGCCCGACGATGCGGCCGAAGATGTCGTTGCTGCCGCCCGGCGTGAACGGGATCACGAAGCGCAGCGGCCGGTTGGGGTACGGCGCCGCCGGCTGGGCCAGGGCGACGCCCACCGACCCGGCGAGGGTGGAGACCAGGGTAGACACCACCAGCAGCGACCGCATCCGGCGATTCGGCAGCCTCGGCACAACGGCCTGCTCAGGATTCATGCGCACTCCTCTGGACATGGAGCGGCGGCCCGCACGCCGGCGCCGCCCGCGACGCGCATGCTATCGCGTCCGACGCCGCCGCGCCTGCCGCCGGTGGCCTCGGCGCGCAGGGCCTGCGGTACCATCCCGCCAGCCACGATGAACTCATGCAGGAGATGGACATGGCGGGAGGCCCGCTCGAAGGCGTGCGCATCATCGATCTCACCTCGGTCGTGGTCGGACCGCTCTGCACCCGCACGCTGGCCGACTACGGCGCGGACGTGATCAAGGTGGAGAGCCCGTCCGGCGACCTCGGCCGCAACATCGGGGGCCGCGGCCGCACCGAGAACATGGGCCCGAAGTTCCTGCACCTGAACCGCAACAAGCGCAGCGTGGTGCTTGACCTGAAGCAGCCGGCCGGACGCGAGGCCCTGCTCAAACTGGTCGAGACCGCCGACGTGCTGCTCTGGAACGTGCGGCCAGACTCGATGGAGCGGATGAAGCTGTCCTACGAGGACGTGCGCAAGGTCAATCCGAAGATCATCTACTGCGGAATGTTCGGGTTCGGCCAGGACGGCCGCTACCGTTCGAAGCCGGCCTACGACACGATCATCCAGGGCTCGAGCGGGCTGTCGGCGCTGCTGCACCGCGCGGTCGGTGAGCCACGCTATGTGCCGATCGTGATGTGCGACCGCACCGTGGGCCTGATCGCCGTGCAGATGATCGTGATGTCCCTGTTCGCCCGCACCCGTACCGGCGAGGGGCAGTCCATCCAGATCCCGATGTTCGAGAACATGGCCGCGTTCGTGCTCGACGAGCATATGTACCAGGCCACCTTCGATCCGCCGATCGAGGGCACCTCTGCCGAACACGGAGGCACTGGCGACCCTCGCCTGCTCGACCCGGACGGCCGGCCGCTGCCGACCCGGGACGGCTGGGTGTGCGTGTCGGCGAACACCGACGCACAGGCCTTCGGGTTCTTCCGGGCTGTCGGCCGGCCGGAACTGATCACCGACCCGCGCTTCTCGTCGGTGGCCGCGCGGCACCGCAACGTGAAGGCCTATTTCGCGATCCGGATCGAGGCGCTGAAGGACCGCACGACCGCCGAGTGGCTCGAGATCTTCGATGCCGCCGACGTTCCGGCGATGCCCTACCACACCCTCGAATCACTGCTGGAGGATCCGCACCTGGCCGAGGCCGGCTTCTTCGAGTGGAAGGACCATCCGACGGAGGGACGGATCCGCAACATGCGCGTGCCGAACAAGCTGAGCGGTGGCGTGCGGGCCGACTGGCGTCCGGCCCCCAAGCTGGGCGCCGACAGCCGGGAAGTGCTGGCCGAGGCCGGCTACGACGCGGCGACCATCGACCGGATGATCGCCGAAGGGATCACGGTCGCGCGATGACGGAGCGGCCTGCAGTCGGCCGCTGGAATGAAGAAAGCCGCCCGCAGGCGGCTTTCTTTCTCGGGCAAGCCCGGGACTAACTGGGCTTGCGCCGCATCACGGCAGTCATCAGCAGCAGGCCCGAACCGAAGATCCACATCGCGCCAGGGACCGGGACCACCGCAGCCGCGGTCAGGGTGCCCGAGAACGAAAGCGCCTGGTCGAACGCGAAGTTCTGGGTGCTGAAGGAGAAGACACCGTCGGCCAGCCGGTTGCCCTGGCCATCCGAAATGGCACCGGTGCCGGTCCCGACATAGAACAGGACGCCGTCCCTGAGGGTCGTGCCCGCGCTCCAGGTATCGAGCCGGAAGAACGTTGCCGGGACCACCGGACCCGGCTCGCCGAGGACGAGCGAGACCTCCGGCAGGGACAGCAGCGTGAAGCCGAGCGAGGCTGGATCCAGCGTCGCCATGCCCGCGGTGTAGAGCGGTAGCGGCACGGCGGGATTCGGGAAGTCGTAGCCGGCAAACGAACCGGTGTTGCCGCCGAAGTTCAGGTACGTCGGACCGACGGTGGTGATCACGCCAGTGCTGCTCACGGACGAGGTACCGGTGATCTGGGCCGAACTGCCGGCCACGATGGCCGCATGGACGACCGTGGCGGACATCATGGTCCCGAGCAGGGCCGCGGCGATACCCAACTGCCTGAGTGTGCGGATGTTCATGTGAAGACCTCTGAGTGGTGGATCGGAAGGGCAGCAACAGGGTCAGACCTGGTGGACCGACCTTAAGCGAGCGGCCGGCACTCCTTCCAGACCCCGCAGCCCGCCGGCTTGGCCCTTTCGGACCCGTCGGCGGCATCCCCGCTGGTCCGAAAGGACCAACGGCCACTCCATCACTGCCTTTCCTCACGCACTCGCCTCAGCGGGCGTTAACCTGCTCGAGGTGGCCCGGACCGCGGCCACCTCGCACGGCCGTCCCGTTCAGTCAGGCTTCACCCCGGCCGCCTTCACCAGCTTGGACCACTTCGCGATCTCCGATCGGATGTACGCCCCGAAGGCCTCCGGCGTCGTGGGCGTCGGCTCGAGGCCCTGGTTGAAGTAGATCTCGCGCAGGTTCTGCGAACCGAGGATCTTCACCGTCTCTGCGTTCAGCCGGTCGATGATGGCCCTGGGCGTCTTCGCCGGGGCCAGCAGCCCGTACCAGTTGTTCGCCTCGTAGCCGGGCAGCGCCGCCTCGGCGATGGTCGGCAGGTCGGGCAGCATCCCGGCGCGGGTGGCGGTGGTCACCGCGAGGCCACGGACCTTCCCGGCCTTCATCTGCGGGATCGCCGTGGCCGCGGTCGCGAACACCATCTGCACCTCGCCGCCGAGCAGCGCACCCATCGCCGGGGCGCCGCCCTTGTACGGAACGTGCGTCATGTCGACCTTGGTCATGTGCTCCATCAGCACGCCGGACAGGTGGCCGGCGCTGCCCACGCCGGAGGAACCGTAGTTCAGGCTGCCGGGCTTGGTGCGCAGCAGCGCCACCAGGTCCTTCACGGACTTGGCCGGCACCGACGGATGCACCACCAGCACGTTGATCGACGAGGCCATGTTGGTGATCGGCGAGAAGTCGCGCACCGGGTCGAAGTTCAGCTTCTCGTAGATCGACGGGTTGATCGCGAGCGCGGCGATGGTGCCCACCAGCAGCGTGTAGCCGTCCGACGAGGAGCGTGCCGCGATCTCGGTGGCGATGTTGCCGCCGGCGCCGGGCCGGTTGTCCACCACGAACTGCTGACCGAGGACCTCGGACAGCCGCTGTCCGACCGGTCGCGCAGCGGTGTCGGCGCCGCCGCCGGGCGCGAAGCCGACCAGCATGCGTACAGGCCGGTCGGGATAGGCAGGCCCCTTCTGCTGGGCCAGGGCCTGGACCGGCAGCCCGGCGACCGCAACCGCCGCCAGTCCGGCCAGCGCCGGAGCAGCTCGCCTGCATCGATTCCTGTTCATGGTCATCCTCTCCTGTCGTTTTTGCAGAACGATTCTGCAGAACGGTTATGCAGCACGGTGATGCAGTACGGTGATCCAGTACGTCGTTCGACCCGCCCCCTGGCATGCCGCCTGGGGGCGGACACTCAGCGTGCCGCCGCCTTGCGCGAGGCAGCGAGCCGCGCGTTGATGGCCATCGCGGCCTCCATCGCGCCGCTACCGGCCTTGTGCTGGCCGACGATGTCGAACGCGGTGCCGTGCGCGGGGGTCGTGAACACCGTGGGCAGCCCGGCGGTCACGGTCACACCCTTGTTGAAGCCGAGCAGCTTGGTCGCGATCTGGCCCTGGTCGTGGTACATCATGACCACGCCGTCGAACTCGCCGGCCCGGGCCTTGATGAACACGACATCCGAGGACACCGGACCCACGCAGCCGATCCCCTCGGCCTGCATCTTTTCGACCGTCGGCCGGATGATCGTGATCTCCTCGTCACCGAACAGCCCGTTCTCGCCGTTGTGCGGGTTGAGCGCCGCCACGCCGATGCGCGGGCTCGACACGCCCTTGTCGCGCAGCATCCGGTCGGCAAGCCGGATCGCATCGGCGACCCGCGGCGGCTGCACCATGTCCACCGCCTTGCGCAGCGAAACATGGGAGGTGACGCGGAACGTGGCGAACTGGTCGATCACGTTCATCTCGCCGTAGAACCCCTGGTGCCCGGTCAGCGCGGCGAACATCTGGTGCTCGTCGTGGAAGTTCCAGCCCCCGCGGAACATCGCCCCCTTGTTCAGCGGCGCGAAGCAGATGCCGTCCAGCCGCCCGGCAAGCGCGAGGTCGATCATCGCCTTCAGCGTGTCGCCGGACAGCTTGCCTGCCTGCGGGGAGGCTTCCGCCCGCGGCAGTTGCGAGGGATCCATGTTGCCGAGGTCGATCAGCGGCACCGGGCCGCCCGGCCTGTCCGCCTCGTCCCAGTCGATGTCCTCGACACGCTCGTGCCGCCGCACCGGGAACGCCACCTCGGCATCGGCCTGGCCCATGGCCAGCACCCGGGCATCACCGACCACCACCACCCGGGTGCCCGCCGGCCACGCGCGCTGCGCGATCATCCGGCAGGCGATCTCCGGGCCGATGCCGGTCGGGTCGCCGAGCATCAGGCCGATCAGCGGCCGTTGTTCCATTACCTTGTCCGTCATCGTTTCCAGCCTTCCTTGGATGCAGCCGCGTCCGGTCGCCCGGTACCGGCCGAAGGGTCAATCAAGTTTGATGCCCAGCTTGCGGCCGAGGTCGCCCCAGAGCGCCATGTCGTCGCGGATCAGCGCGGCGAACGCTTCCGGCGTGGTCGGCGAGGGATCCATGCCCTGTCCGAGCAGGTTGCGCCGCACCTCCGGGTCTTCCAGGATGCGACGCACCGACGCGTTGAGCAGGTCGACGATCGGGCGCGGCAACTTCGCCGGCCCGAGCAGACCCCACCAGCCGCTGACGTCGAACCCGGGCAGGCCGGCCGACTCCGCCACGGTGGGCACGTCGGGCACCGCGGCCGAGCGCTTCGGGGCGCCGGAGGCGATCGCCTTCAGCCGCCCGCTCTTCATGTGCGGCATGCCGACCAGCACCGGCGTGAACGCGAGCTGGACCTCGTTGCCCAGTTGCGCGGCGGTCGCCGGACCGATGCCCTTGTAGGGGATGTGCGACATCGACAGCCCCGTGCGCGACATCAGGAGCTCCATCCCCAGATGCGGCGGCGAACCATTGCCGGACGAGCCATAGTTGAGCTTGCCGGGGTTGGCCTTCACGTAGGCGACCAGCTCCTTCAGGTTCGAGGCAGGCAACGAAGGATGCGCAAGCAGCAGCAGCGGCGAGGTCGTGGCCAGGGTGATCGGCGTGAAGTCGCGCAGCGGATCGTAGGGAAGCTTCTCGACCAGCCGCGCACTGCTCGCGAACGAGTTGAAGGTGAACAGCAGCGTGTAGCCATCCGCCGGCGCCTGGGCGACGATCTGCGCACCGACGATGCCACTGCCCGCCGGACGGTTGTCGACGATGAACGTCTGCCCGTGGCGCTCGCC
This sequence comes from Betaproteobacteria bacterium, assembly GCA_947458835.1. Classification (GTDB taxonomy): domain Bacteria; phylum Pseudomonadota; class Gammaproteobacteria; order Burkholderiales; family CAIKXV01; genus CAIKXV01. Next base: position 12,479 of record CANHBC010000120.1, read on the forward strand.
CAATTGCTGCGCGAGGATGCGGCCAACCGCATCGGTGCCGCCCCCGGGCGCGAACGGGATGATCAGTCGCACCGGCCGCTGCGGATAGCTGCCCTGGGCGTGCACCACCGCCACGGGGAACGCGGCGAGCAGGGCCAGGCCCAGGGAAACGCCGCCGGCCAGCCGGACAGCCCGGCGGCGGGACGGATGCACGGATACGGAAGGGCGGGCGCCGCCGCCAGCAGGCGCATGACGATGGTTCACGGGAAAC
>CANHBC010000121.1 GCA_947458835.1 Betaproteobacteria bacterium
GCGCGCTCTGCGACGCGGTGCTGGTGGGCGCGAACACGGTGCTGCACGACGATCCGCAACTCACCGTGCGCCGCTGCGTCGGCCGCCATCCGGTGCGCGTGGTGATCGATCCCGAGCGACGCCTGGTCGGAACGCAGCGCGTGTTCTTGGATGACGCCGCGCCGACGCTGCTGCTGGTCGCCGCCGGGCGCGGGGAGGAGGGCGAGCGCGTTGGCCATGCACAGGTGGTGCCGGTGGAGCGCGGCCCGCGCGGCCTCGATCCGCACGAGATCTGCCGCGTCCTCGCCCGGCACGGCCTGCACCGGCTGTTCGTGGAGGGAGGAGGCATCACCGTCTCCCGCTTCCTCGAGGCTGGCGCGCTGCACCGGCTGCAGGTCACGGTGGCGCCGGTGATCCTCGGTTCGGGCCGGCCGGCGATCATGCTGCCCGAGATCAGCGACCTCGGGCTCAGCCTGCGCCCGCGTACGCGGCGCGTGGTGCTGGGCGAGGATGTGATGATCGAATGCGACTTCGAGGCGGCCCGTGGCGCCGGTTCAGGCAGCGGTGGCTGAGGTATCGTCCTCCACGGCCACGGCCACGGGCACGCCCGCCGGGTGTTCTGCGCGCGCGTTCTGGGTGGTCGCCCCGTCCCGGGGCGAACTGCGCAGCGCCCCGCTCGCCCCGCCCGCACCGGGCGAGGTGCAGGTGCAGAGCCTGTTCAGCGGCATCAGCCGCGGCACGGAGTCACTGGTGTTCCGCGGCGCGGTGCCGGCGAGCCAGCGTGATGCGATGCGTTGCCCGTTCCAGCAGGGCGACTTCCCGGCGCCGGTGAAGTACGGTTACTGCTCGGTCGGCGTGGTCGAGGCCGGCGAGGCGTCCTGGATCGGACGGCGCGTGTTCTGCCTGCATCCGCACCAGGACCGTTACGTGGTGCCGGTCGGCTGGATCAATCCGCTGCCCGACGCCGTGCCCTCGCCGCGTGCGGTGCTGGCCGCGAACATGGAGACCGCGGTCAACGGCCTGTGGGATGCGGCGCCTCGGCTGGGCGACCGGATCAGCGTGGTCGGCGGCGGCGTGGTCGGGCTGCTGGTGGCAGCGCTGGCCGCGCGCATCCCGGGCGTGCAGGTGGAACTGGTCGACGTGGACCCGGGCCGCGCAGCGGTCGCCGCCCGGCTGGGCCTTCGCCACGTGCTGCCGCAGGAGGCCGCCGGCGAGCGCGACATCGTCGTGCATGCAAGCGGCCGTGCGGAGGGCCTCGCCACTGCGCTGTCGCTGGCCGGCTTCGAGGCGACCGTGCTCGAGATGAGCTGGCATGGCGACCGCAGCGTGCCGGTGCCGCTGGGCGAAGCGTTCCACAGCCGCCGGCTGGTGCTGCGTTCGTCGCAGGTCGGCGCGGTGGCCACCGCGCAGCGTGCGCGCTGGGATACCCGGCGGCGCATGGCGCTGGCGCTCGACCTGCTGGCCGATGACGCGTTCGACGCGCTGGTCGAGGCGCGCGTGGCATTCGACGAACTGCCCGCGGCGATGGACCGGCTGGCCCGGTCACCCGAGGGTGCGCTGTGCACCGTCGTCACCTATCCCTGAAGCAGAGCCTGGAGCCCCCCATGTACAGCCTTGCCGTTTCCGACCACATCATGATCGCGCACAGCTTCAACGGCGAGATCTTCGGCCCGGCGCAGCAGCTGCACGGCGCCACCTACGGCGTCGAGGTCGAGTTCCGCCGCGCGGAGCTCGACGCGAACGGTCTGGTCTGCGACATCGGCCTGGCGCTGCAGGTGCTGCGCGAGGTGCTCGCGGGCTTCAACTATCGCAACCTCGATACTCTGCCCGAGCTGTCCGGACGCAACACGACCACCGAGTTCATGGCTGGCGAGATCTTCCGCAGGATGCAGGCGCGCGTGGCGGCCGGCGATGTCGGACCGGACACGGCGGGCCGGCTCGCGTCGCTGAAGGTCACGCTGCGCGAGTCGCCGGTGGCATGGGCAAGCTACGACGGTCCGCTGGCTTGAGCGGCGCGCCGCTGGCGATGGTCGTACCTGGATCGCTGGACCAGCTTACCGGCGGGTACCTGTTCGACCGGCATATCGTCGAGGGTCTGCGCGCGGCCGGGCGTTGCGTGCGGGTCATCGAATTGCCTGGGCACCACCCGGATGCCGACGCGGCCACGCGCGAGGCGGCATCGGCCGCGCTGCAGACGCTGCCGGACGACAGCATCGCCGTGCTCGACGGCCTGGCGCTGCCCGGCTGCGTCGATGCGGTTTCGATCCATGCCGCGCGGCTGCGCCTGCTCGGTTTCATCCACCATCCACTGTCGCTGGAGACGGGGCTCGAGCCGGCGCAGGCCGAGCGGCTCGCCGCGCTCGAGCATGACCTGTGGCCGCAGCTGCGCGGTCTGCTGTGCCCGAGTGCTCATACCGCGCACTGTCTTGCCGCGGCTGGTATCGCGCCGTCGGGCATCGCGGTGGTTCCGCCTGGCACCGAACGGCCGGTACACCCCGGGCCAGCACGCCAGCCGGGGCCGGTCCTGCAGTTGCTGTCGGTGGGCAGCGTGGTACCGCGCAAGGGGCACGCGTTGCTGGTCGAGGCACTGGCCGGGCTGGCGGACCTGCCCTGGCATCTCACCTGCATCGGCAGTCTCGACCGCGACCGCGACGCGGTGGCCGGGTTGCGGGCGGCGATCGACACGTTCCGGCTGGGCGATCGGGTCACGCTCGCCGGCGAACAGCCGCCGGCGGCGCTGGAGGCTGCATGGTCCGCCGCCGATGCGTTCGTGCTGCCATCCAGCCACGAAGGCTACGGCATGGCCTATGCCGAAGCCATGGTACGCGGCCTGCCGGTGATCGGCACCACCGCAGGCGCGATCCCGGATACGGTGCCTGCGTCGGCCGGCCTGCTGGTCGCGCCAGGGGATGTCGACGCGCTGCGCGGCGCGCTGCGATCGGTGCTGGTCGATCCGCTGCTGCGGGCTCGACTGGCGGCGGGCGCGCTGCGTGCGGCCGATGCCCTGCCGGACTGGCCCGAGGCGGTCCGGCGCTGGGCCGAAGCGGCCGATCGGCTGGCGGCATGAACGACGCACCCGCCCAGGGCTTCGATGCCGGCTGGCTCGCACTGCGCGAGCCGTTCGATGCCGCCGCGCGCGACGGACGGCTGGCGGCATGCTTCGTCGAGGCGGTGGCCGCACGGGCCGTTCGGCGGCAGGCCACTGACGGGTCCGTGCCCCAGGCCTGTCGCCTGGTCGACCTTGCGGCCGGCACTGGTGCGAACGTGCGCCTGCTGGCTCCGCGGGTGGGCGGAGGCCAGGACTGGCTGCTCGTCGACCATGATCCGGTGCTGATCGCGGCTCAGCCGCGGGTATTGGCCGCCTGGGCTGCCGGGCACGGCTGGCCCGCTCGCGCCGAAGGCGATGCTCTGGTGATCGACGCGCCGGCCGGACCGTGGCGCATCCGCAGCGTCGCGCTCGACCTGCAGCGGTCGCTCGACCGGCTCGACCTGGATGGCATCGATGGCGTTACCACTACCGCCTTCCTCGACCTGGTGTCGGATGACTGGCTCGAGCGGTTCTGCGACCGGATCGTGGCGGCACGCGTGCCGCTGCTGGCGACGCTGACCGTCGATGGCCGGCGCGACTGGCATCCGCCGGGCCCGGACGATGGGTCGCTTGCCGTCGCGTTCGAGCGGCACCAGCAGGGCGACAAGGGCTTCGGTCCGTCGCTCGGGCCGGGCGCGGTCGACGCGCTGGTGGCCAGGCTGCAGGCACGGGGTTATCGAACGCAGTGCGCGCTGGCCGACTGGCAGGTCGACGGCGCGTCACCCGCGATGCTGCTGCGGATGGTGGAGGAGTGCGCGGCGGTGGCGCGGGAGGCCGACCCTGACCGGGCACCGCTGTTTGACCGGTGGGAAGCCCTGCGCCGCGCGCAGGCGCAGTCCGGTTCCCTGAGGCTGTGCGTCGGGCATCGCGACCTGCTGGCGTTGCCCGCGCGGGACGATTGACCCCGTCGGTGCCGACGGGGCTCAGGCTGCCGGCGCCACCGTGAGTCCGTGCCCGACGCCGTGCTTCGCGATCAGCTCGGCGACCAGCCCGGAGGCCTTCGCGTCCTCGATGAATCGGCACAGGAACGCATGCCCGGCCGGCCGACCCTTCGGCGTGCCCGCAGCCTGCTGCACGGTGGCGAAACGGCCCGGCAGCAGGCGGGTGCCCGGCAGGGTCTTCAGGTCCTGGGTCAGGCGATCCTTCAGGCCGGCGAGCGCATCGAAGCCTTCCTCGGCGAAGCGTCGTGCCGCCGTGTCTGCAGTGTCGACGCCGGTGAGCCTTGCCTGCTTCAGGTTCGCCGCCAGCCACAGCCCGTACGCGGCCTTGGCGGGTACGACCACCGATACGCCGTCGCGATCGACGTCGGCGATCGACGCCAGCGGCGAGCCGTCGCGTACCAGGTAGGTGGCCTCGATCTCGACGTACGGGGCGGAGAAGTCGATCAGCACCGCGCGCGCCGGCTCGGCCCCGAGGAAGCCGACGTCCCACTGGTCCTTGTCGGCGCTCTCGGCGAGCTTGCCCGGGTTCGGGAACTCGACGATGGTGGTCGGCACGCCGAGCCGCCGGCCGAGCTCATGCGCGAGGTCGAGGGCGACGCCCTTCGGCGTGCCGTCGGGTTCGCGCGCGGTCAGCAGGAAGTTCGAGAAATTGATGCCGGCGCGCAGGCGGCCGGTGGGTGCCAGTTCGGCGAGGACGGCGGGGGTGGCTGCAGTCATGGGTCCTTGGTTCCGGCGGGGTCGGGCGCAGTGCGTCCGGACAGGGGCTCAGCGCGGCTTCGACGCTTCGGCGACCGGCTCGGCGGACACCGCCTGCAGCGCACGCCGCACGTACTTCGGTGCGCGCAGCGTCGGGTCGACCAGCTTCAGGTACTGCGGGCCGAGCTGGCCGAGGTGGTGCACGCCGAGCAGCGCCTGCACCCGGTGTATCTCGTCGCGGAAGATCTCCAGCGCCCGCGCGGCACCGGCTTCGCCGCCGGCGGCCACGCCGTAGAGCGTGGAGCGACCGACCATCACCGCGTCGGCGCCCAGGCACAGGGCCTTCACGACGTCGCTGCCGCGGCGCACGCCGCTGTCCATGAAGATCGTCGCGCGCCCGGCGACCGCATCGACGATCTCGGGCAGTACCTCGATCGGCGAGACGATCCCGTCGAGGTTGCGCCCGCCGTGGTTCGATACCCCGATGGCGTCGGCGCCATGCTCGACGGCGCGTACCGCGTCGGCCGGGTCGAGCATCCCCTTGACGATCAGCTTGTGCGGCCAGATCCGGCGCAGGGCGTCGAGGTCGTCCCAGTTGATCGAATCGGAGCGCAGGCTGGAGCGGCCCACTGGACCGGCGGTCAGCTTGGCGCGCGCCGCAGCCGGATAGTTGGCATAGGTCGGCATGCCGCTGGTAGCCAGGTAGCGCGCCATGGTGCCGAACAGCCAGCGCGGATGCCGCATCATGTCGACCATGTTGCGGGTCGAGAAGGTGAACGGGATGGTGAAGCCGTTGCGGATGTTGTATTCGCGGTTGCCCGAGGACACGCCGTCGACGGTCACGATCAGCGCCTTGTAGCCGGCGTCGCGCGCGCGCATCACCAGCTCGTGCGACAGCGACCGGTCGGGCCACATGTAGAGCTGGAACCAGAGGTCGCCGCCGGCCTCCTTCGCCACCTTTTCCATCGGCGTCACCGAGCCGGTGGCCAGCGTGAACGGGATGCCGGCTGCGCGGGCTGCGCGCGCCAGGGCGACCTCGCCCTCGTACCACATCAGGCCGGCGACGCCGGTTGGCGCGATCGCGATCGGCATCTTGTGGTTGACGCCGAAGATCGTCGTGGCCTGGGTGCGCTTGGAGACGTCGACCAGCGTGCGCGGCTTGAACCGGATGCCGTCGAAGACCGACCGGTTGTTGCGCAGCGACACCTCGTCCTCGGTGCCTCGGTCGGTGAACTCGAACAGACCCTTGGGTACGCGGCGCAGGGCCTGCTCGCGAAGATCGAAGATGTTGTACGCGTTCAGCTTGTCATCGGCCACTGCAGGTCTCCTGGTATTGCGCGCGGGGCTGTCACCCACCATGCGCAATGGTAACGCGATGTGTAGATGTGAGCGCCCGCTCTCTGTTTTCAGCTGGTGGCCAGGAGGGCCGACAGTCCGGCCAGATCGTCCATTCGTTCGAGGTGGCTGACCGCTTCGGCAAGCTGGCCGGCCCTTGCATCGCCCAGCACGGGGCCGGCGAGGCCGAGGAACTTGCGCTGCAACTCGTCCGGGGACATGGGATCTTCGTTGCTGCCCTTGCGGAACAGCACCTCCGCATCGTGCCGGCAACCGTCGCGGGTATGCACTTCGAGCCGGCAGGCGACCCGGTAGATGCCGCCATGGCCGTCGTACTTCGGTTCATGCTCGACGTGGATGCGCGGCAGGAAGGCCATCGTACGAGGCGCGAACAGCCGGTCCTCGGCGAACTGCGCGGCGGTCGCCTCCCGTTCCAGCGCCATTACCGCCAGCCCGTAGCGCAGGTTCATCTGTGCGGCCAGCACGCCCTGCACCTTCTCGCGGACGTACTCCCAGCCGCAGTGGTTCAGGGTATTGCTGCTCACGAAGGCGGTCATCCGCTCGATCTGGCCGGCCTCGAGCCGGTGTTCGCGCATGAGGGTGTCGAGCGCGGTCATCGCGCTCACGCTGCCGTTGGAGGCCGGCGCGGGCTTGTAGCCGACGTTCAGGATCTCCCAGCGTTCGCCCAGGCCGGCGGTGAGCAGCGTGCCGTCGCACTGGGCCGGGATGGCGATCGTGCTGAGGAAGCCGCCGTAGGGTTCCTCCAGCACCTGCGGGATGCCGGTGTAGCCGAGCGCGGCAAGCCTGGCGGCGTAGACCCCGCTCTGCGCGGCCCGGCCGCAGTGGAAGCTCTTGGCCATCGCACCTTCCTGCACGGCCATCAGCCCGGCGGCCTGCGACCCGGCGATGCCCAGCGCGTGCTGCATCTGCAGCGAGTCGAGGCCGAGCAGCCGGCCGGCAGCCACCGCCGCCACCAGCGCGCCGGTGGCACCCTGATTATGGTACCCGCGCGTGAAGATCGACCCCCGCGCCGACATGCCGGTACGCAGGCCGGTCTCGTAGCCAGCCACCAGCGCGGTGATCATCTCGCGCCCGGTGACCGGTCGGCCCGACGGGCGGCCTTCGGCGACCGCCAGCACGGCTGGCACCGCGGCCGAGCCCGGGTGCAGCGTCGCCTGGATGTGGATCTCGTCGAGCTGAAAGCTGTGCGCCGCGGTCGCGTTGACCAGGGCCGCCATCGAGGCGCTCGCGCGGCGGGCGGTACCCATCAGCACGGCCGGGCCGCCGGCGTCTTCCATGGCGACCATGCCTGCCAGTCGCCGCACCGACGGCTGGGTCGACCCGAACAGGCAGCATCCGAGGGTGTCGAGCACGCACGTCTTCGTACGCTCGACTACCTCAGCAGGCAGCTGGTCGAACGACAGTCCTGAAGCGAAACGTGCCTGGGCCGCCGTTGCCCCGGCCGCGCCGGAAATCTCGTCGTGTGCTGCGCTCACTGCAACCCTCCCGTGCTTCGGAGCCCGACGCTCATGCGGCGGACATTCACTCGATCTTCGCGCCGGTCAGCGCAATCAGCCTGCCGTACTTCTCGAAATCCACGCGCAGGACCCGGTTGAACTCGTCGACGGTGGTCGGAGCCGGGTCGAGCGCCTGCCGGGCGAGCGTGGCCGTGACCTCGGGCAGCCCCAGCGCGGTGTTCAGCTCGGCGTTCAGGCGGTCGATGATCGCGCGCGACGTGCCGGCCGGGGCGAACACGCCGATCCACGGGTTCATGTCGTAGCCCGGCAGGCCGGCCTCGGCGATGGTCGGTACCCCGGGCAGGGTCTTGCTGCGGGTGGTCGAACCGACGCCGAGCGCACGCAGCCGCCCGCCCTGGATCTGGTTGATCACCGTGCCGATGGTGGCGAACGAGGCCTGTGTCTCGCCCGCCATCAGTGCCGCCACCTGTGGCGCGCCGCCCTTGTACGGCACGTGGGTGATGTCGAGGCCGGCCATCGAGATCAGGAGCGCCATCTGCAGGTGCGGTGCGCTGCCGTTGCCCGAGGACGAGTAGTTGATCTGGCCGGGCCTCGCGCGCGCCAGCGCGAGGAACTCCTTGAGCGTCTTCGCCGGCAGCGCCGGGTGTACGGTGAGCACGCCCGGCTGGGCGGTGAGCATCGCCACGCCGGTGAAGTCCTTCAGCGTGTCGTAGGTGAGCTTCTTTCCATACAGGTGCGCGTTGCCGACATGGGTGGTCGAGTGGACCATCAGCGTGTAGCCGTCGGCTGGTGCCTTGGCGACCACGTCGGCCCCGAGCACGCCCGAGGCGCCTGCACGGTTCTCGATCACGAACGGCTGGCCGAGGCTGCGCGAGACCTCCTGCATCACGATGCGGCCGACGATGTCGTTCGAGCCGCCGGCAGGCCACGGGATCACTACCCGGACAGGCTTGACGGGCCAGGCCTGTGCCCAGGCGACCGCGGGCAGCGCGAGGCAGGCGGCAAGGGTCGCGGCCGCGCGGGCGAGCGGTTTGTTCATGGTCTTTCTCCTCCAGGTCCGGTTGGTCGTCCTTGATGGGCATGATCGGAACGGACACCGGCGCGCGGTCGTCCGCCACGCCTTCATCGGCACCCTGCGTACGGCCGGGTAGCCTGGATCAGGACGGTCATTGCGCGTGACTCTACCGGAGAGCGGCCGGCGGTGCCCGCATGGGTCGCGTGTCACCGGGCTGGCCGTGTCCTGTGGGTTTGCTCGGATAGAATCGCGCCGCCCGCGCCGCCGAGCGCGCTCTACTGGAGTACGACATGGAACGCTGGATGCCGCTTGCCGGAGGGTGGCTGGGATCGGGTCTTGCAGCGGTGGCTGCATCGGCTGCGTTCGCCCAGGCGCAGGCGCCCGCGTATCCGGCCAAGCCCGTCCGCCTGCTGGTGCCCTTCGCTGCTGGCGGCGCGACCGATGTGCCCACGCGCATCCTGGCTACGAAATTGGCGGAGCGGATGGGCAGCCCGTTCATCATCGACAACCGTCCCGGCGCGGGTGGCGCGATCGGCACCGCCACCGTGGCGCGAGCCGAGCCCGACGGGTACTCGGTGCTCGTCACCGCCACGCCGTTCGTGGTGAGTCCGCACGTCTACCCGAAGCTCGGCTACGACACGCTCAAGGACTTCGCGCAGGTCGCTCAGTTCGCCTCGTCGCCGAACGTGCTGGTCGTGCATCCGTCGCTCGGCGTGAAGTCGGTGAAGGAGCTCATCGCCCTGGCGCGTCCCCAGCCGGGCAAGCTCGACTGGGCGTCATCCGGCGTGGGGGGCGGACAGCACCTGTTCGGCGAACTGTTCATGTCGATGGCGGGCATCAAGGTCACCCACGTGTCGTACAAGGGCAGTAGCGCCGCGATCGCCGACGTGCTCGGTGGCCAGGTGAAGATCGGATTCCCGGGCATCGCGATCGCACTGCCGCACCACAATGCGGGCCGCCTGCTGGCGCTGGGCGTCACCACCGCGCAGCGCTCGGCGCAGATGCCCGACGTACCGAGCATCGCCGAGGCGGGTGTGCCGGGCTATGACGCTACCTTCTGGATGGGCTTGTCGGTGCCGGCGAAGACCGCGCGCCCGGCCATCGATGCACTGCATCGCGAGACGGTCGCGCTGGTGAAGGCACCCGACGTGGTCGAGGGCTTCCGCAAGGCCGGCACCGACGTCGCGGCGTCCGGCCCGGAGCAGTTCCGCGCATTCGTGCTTGCCGAATACGCGAAGTGGGGCAAGGTGGTGCGTACGGTGGGCATCAAGCCCGACTGACCGCCCAGGCCGCCTGCTCAGTGCCCGAGCAGGCGGCGCATCTTCGCGACGGCTGCCCCCGGCGAATTGAAGACCGGCAGCGGGCTCACCGCGGCCACCGCCGGCACGGCCCGTGACAGCGTGAACTGGGCGAGCACGATCGCATCGCAGCCCGAGATCGTGCGCGCCTTCGCGGCCACCAGATCGTCGTGGCGCGCCGGGTCTCCCCCGGCCAGCGCGTCGAATGCGCCGTCGACCACGTACGGCACCAGCTCGATCTTCCGTCCGCGCGCAGCGGCGACGTCAAGCATCTCGGCCGAGAACGACGGGATGGTCGGTCCGACGGTGGCCATCACCGCGAAGCGCGAACCGGCATCGAGCGCCTGCTCGATCATCGCTTCGTTGGGGCCGATCATCGGTACCGGGAACGCCTTCGCGCAGGCGTCGATCACCTCGCGGAACGCCGAGCAGGTGAATACGATGCCCTGGGCGCCCCGCTTGATCGAATAGTCGACGAGGGTACGGAAGGCGTCGTGCATCTCGGGCACGACCCCGCCCGCCTCGCGCACCCAGCTGAACAGCCCGTCGTCCATCAGGTTGCTGATCCGCGCCTCGGGCCAGTCGCTGGCGAAGGCGCGCACGGCGGCGTCCATCGCGTCCTTGTGGACGCTGAACAGGACGACGTTCGGATGCGTCGGCATGGTGTCACCTCCTCTTCGGTGCGGGCGAGGATAGCGCATCCCCACCCGGGTGCCGATGTCGATGGATACCCTGCGGCGACCGTGCAAGAATGATGCACCGAGTCCCTGCGGAGGTCACCATGGCACGCCATCGCACGTTCGCACAGCACCTCGATCCCAAGGTGGGTCCCAAGCGAATCCTGGCCCTGGACGGCGGCGGACTGCGCGGGGTACTCACCCTCGGCATGCTCCGCGAGATCGAAACGCTGCTGCGCGCGCGGCACGGCGGCGACCCCGACTTCCGGCTCTGCGACTACTTCGACCTGATCGCCGGGACGTCCACCGGCGCGATCATCGCCGCGGCGCTGTCGCTGGGCATGAGCGTCGACGAGGTGCACGGCCACTACATGGAACTCGGCAACGTGGTGTTCAAGCGCAGCCTGCTGCGCTGGGGCGCGCTGCGCGCGAAGTTCGACGGCGACAAGGTGCGCGACGCGCTGATCGGCGTGCTCGGCGAGCGCACGATGGACAGCAGCGACTTCCGCACCGGCCTGCTGGTGGTCACCAAGCGCCTGGACACCGGCAGCGCCTGGCCGATCACCAACAACCCGAAGGCGCGCTACTTCCGCGGCGGCACGAACGCCACCACGATCCCCAACGCCGAGTACCCGCTCTGGCAGGTGGTCCGCGCAAGCACCGCCGCACCGTACTTCTTCGACCCGGAGACGCTGCGCATCGGCCGCGCCTCGGGCGGCCTCAAGGCGGTGGTCGGCGACTTCGTCGACGGCGGCGTCACTCCATCGAACAACCCCGCGCTGCAGGCGCTGATGACCGCCACCATGGACGGCTACCGGCTGGGCTGGCCGGTGGGGGAGGACCGCCTGCTGGTGGTGTCGGTCGGCACCGGCAAGGCCGATGCCGAGGTGGGCCATGCCGGCGTGATCAAGGGCACGGCGGCGATCCATGCCGTGATGTCGCTGTCCGCGCTCATGGAAGACTGCGCCGACCAGGTCGAGACAGTGCTGCAGTGGCTGTCGAACAGCCCGACGGCGCGGTCGATCGACCGTGAACTCGGCCGTGCCCAGCCGCCGCTCGGCGGTACGCCGATGCTGAGCTACCTGCGCTACAACGTGCTGCTGCACGAGGACTGGTGCGCTGCCAATCTCGGCGAGACCCTGTCGGCGAAGGCACTCAAGGCTCTGGAGGCCATGGACAAGACCGAGAACATCCCGGAACTCGACCGGCTGGGCCGGATCGCCGGGAAGAAGCTGGTGAAGGCAGCGCACTTCCCCGGAGCGTTCGACATGCTCGCGACGTAGGCGCGTCCGACGGGGCGGCGCCCAGCCGGACTTCAGTCGAAAGCAACGCCCTCCGGGACGACGAACAGTGGATCGATCTCCGGCACCGCGCGGATGAAGCCCTGTGCCTGGAGGTGCCGCGCGAGCAGGCCGATGACCTTGCGGTTGTCGGCGGTCAGCCCGTAGGGCAGCGGGTCGCCGCCAAAGATGTCGAACACGCGTGACCATGCGTTCTTCGCCCAGGGCAGCATCGTCGATCCCAGGCGCCGGGCATAGGCCTGGCGCTTGGCGTCCACGTAGGACTGCGCGACCGCCGCAAGCAGGCCGGGGTGCCGGTCAAGCACGTCGGTACGAACGACCACGCAATGGTTGATCGGATGGATGCCGGTGCGCTCGAAGTAGGCCAGTTCTGCAGCCTCCGCATCCCGCAGCACGGTACGCAGCCGGCGCTGGTGCAGGGGCTGCTGGAAGTCCTTCACCACGAAGCCGAGGCTGGCGTCCACGTGGCCCGCGAGCAGCAGGTCCTCGGTCGCGCCTTCCATGAACTCGATGCGCGCGCCTTCGGGGGCCGGACGGCGCTGGTTACTGCAGGTCACCCACGTGATCGAGCGCCAGTCGACGCCGTATTCGTCCTCGAGCAGGCCACGCACCCAGACCGCTGCGGTCATCGTGTAGTCGTCGACCGCGATCCGGCGCCCGGCCAGCTGCGTCGGCGACACGATGTCGCTGTCGCGCCGCGTGATCAGCGTGCCGTGGCGGAAAGCACGGTTGGGAAAGACCGGGATCGCGGTCACCCAGTCCTCGCCGCTGGCGCGCAGCGTGAGGTAGTTCGCGAGCGAGAAC
>CANHBC010000122.1 GCA_947458835.1 Betaproteobacteria bacterium
TGCCCCCGGCTGGCGCCGCACCCGCAGCCGGGATCACGGCATCCGGGGTCAGGTCTTGCCTTTTGTCCCCCGGGCGCCAGCCGGGGGCAAAAGGCAAGACCTGACCCCGGGCGTGTCGGGCGTGCCGTCGGGTGTACCGCTTTGGTGCTGGCCTGCGCTGCCCTGCTGTCGGCAGGCGCCGCGGCGGCGCAGCCGTCCGAGGCGCCGTGGCCCGCGCGCACGATCCGGCTGCTGGTGCCCTCGGTGCCGGGCGGCGTGAACGACCTGGTGTCGCGGCTGATCGCCGAGCGTCTCGCGGTCGTGCTCGGCCAGACCGTGCTGGTCGACAACCGTCCCGGTGCCGGCGGCTCGGTCGCGTTCGAGATCCTGTCGAAGTCTGTTCCCGACGGCCATACGCTGGGCACCACGGCCGATTCGCTGACCATCTTCCCGGTCGCCTACCGCAAGCTCGGCTTCGATCCGGTCAACGACCTCGCGCCGATCACGCTGGTGGCGACCCAGCCGTTCGTGCTGGCCGTGTCGACACAGGTGCCGGCCTTGAACGTGCAGGCGCTGTTCTCGCTCGCGCGTGCGAAGCCCGGCACGCTCTCGTACGGAACGCCGGGCATGGGCACGTCCGCGCACTTCACCGCCGAGTTGCTGAAGAGCCTGGCGAAGATCGACCTGGTGCACGTGCCCTACAAGGGCGGCGGTGCGGCGATTGCGGACCTCGTCGGCGGGCAGATCCCGGTGGCGATGCTCGGTTCATCGACCGTGATCCCGCAGGCGCGTGCCGGCAAGGTGCGTATCCTGGCGGTGAGCACAGCGCGCCGTTCGTCTACGCTGCCCGACGTGCCGACGCTGGCCGAATCCGGCGTGGCCGGGTTCGACATGTCGCAGTGGGTTGGCGTGCTCGGGCCCGCAAAGCTGCCCCGGCCGATCGTGATGCGATTGAACGGCGAGATCGCGAAGATCCTCGCGCTGTCCGCGGTGCGCGAGCGGCTCGAACAGTCCGGGTTCGAACCGAGTCCGGGAACACCCGAGGCGCTTGGGCAGCGGATCCGGGAGGGAATCGAGCGCTGGCGAACGCTCGCCAGGGAGATGAAGCTGGAACTGAACTGACAGCGTTCGGCGTCGCGGGGGCGCGTCCCGTCCCGCGGCGTCCCGGGGTCAGGTCTTGCCTTTTGCCCCCCGGCACCCGCCGGGGGGCAAAAGGCAAGACCTGACCCCGCCCTCCCTCATCGGACCATGCAGGGGCGCTTGGCGTCGAAGGTCCAGCCGGGGATCAGACCCTGCATCGCGATGGCGTCGTTGCGCGCGCCGCCCCCTTGGGCGCGGTAGAGCGCGTGGGCGGCGTGGACCTGCGACCAGTCCAGGTCGATGCCCAGCCCGGGACGCGTGGGCACGTCGATGCAGCCTTCGACGATCGGCAGCGGCGTGCGGGTGAGCCGCTGGCCATCCTGCCAGATCCAGTGGGTGTCGATGGCGGTCACGCGGCCGGGGGCTGCGGCGGCGACATGGGTGAACATCGCCAGCGATACGTCGAAGTGGTTGTTGGAGTGCGAGCCCCAGGTGAGCCCGGCGTCGCGGCAGGTGGCGGCGACCTTCATCGCGCCTTGCATGGTCCAGAAGTGCGGGTCGGCCAGCGGGATGTCGACCGCGTGCAGCGTGAGTGCATGCTGCAGTTCACGCCAGTCGGTCGCGACCATGTTGGTCGCGGTGGGCAGGCCGGTGGCTGCGCGGAACTCTGCCATGATCTCGCGACCGGAGAAGCCGCCCTCGGCGCCGCACGGGTCCTCGGCATAGGCCAGCACGCCATGCATGTCGCGCATCAGCCGTATCGCGTCCTCGAGCAACCAGCCGCCGTTCGGGTCGAGCGTGATGCGCGCGTGCGGGAAGCGTTCGTGCAGCGCGACCACCGCCTCCACCTCGTCTTCGCCGCGCAGCACGCCACCCTTGAGCTTGAAGTCGGCGAAACCGTAGCGGGCGTGGGCCGCTTCGGCCAGCTTCACCACGGCCCGCGCATCCATCGCCGGTTCGTCGCGCAGCTTCAGCCAGTCGTCTGCACCGGGCGCTGCGGAGCCAGCGCGGTAGGGCAGGGTACTCAGCCGCCGGTCGCCGACATAGAACAGGTAGCCCAGCACCTGCACCTTCGTGCGCGGTGCCGGTTCGTCGGCGAGCTGCGCCAGCAGGTGCGCGACCGGCAGGCCCAGGTGCTGGCCGAGCAGGTCGAGCAGCGCGGACTCTACCGCGGTCATCGCGTGGATCGCGACGCGCTGGTCGAAGGTCTGCTGGCCGCGGCCGCTGGCGTCGAGTGCGCCGAAGCGCTGCTCGATCGCACGCTTGACCGGACCGAAGTCGCTGACCGGCTGTCCGACCACCAGCGGGATCGACTGCTCGAGGGTCTGGCGGATCGCCTCACCGCCAGGTACCTCGCCCACCCCGGTCCGGCCGGCGGTGTCGGTCAGCACCACCAGGTTGCGGATGAACACCGGGGCATGCGCGCCGCTCAGGTTGAGCAGCATGCTGTCCTGCCCCGCGACCGGTACCACCCGCATCGCCGCGACCGTCGGGAACTCGCTCACGCCATGGATCCGTAGGTCGCGCCGCTCGCGGTCGGGGACACGGTCAGTCGCTGCCGAGGCGCAGTCGGCTCGGCAGCCGCCGCTCGATCGCCCACTTCAGCAGGGCCGCGCTGCGGAAGATGCCGTGCGCGAACTTGCCGTAGGGGAGCGTCACGAACAGCGCCATCACCACGCCCAGGTGCACCGCGAGCAGCAGGCCCATCGCCCCGGTGTTTCGCAGCACCATCAGCAGCAGCCCGGTCAGGCTGACCAGGAACAGCAGCGCGAGGAAGCCGTAGTCCATCGGGTTCTGCGCGCTGTCGCCGTGCATCGGATGCCGCTGCGTCTTCAGCCGCCACAGTCCGACTGGACCCACCAGCAGTCCGATCCCGCCCAGCGTGCCGAGGATCACCGGCAGGCTGGTATAGGCATAGGGTGCCTGCAAGCCGAAAGCGTAGTGGTAGATCGTCGCCACGCTGGTCGAGGCGAAGCAGAGCATGAAGCCATAGAACGTGAAGTGGTGGTAGAGGCGACGCGTGGTGTTGAAGCGGTCGTCCTCGTTGTGGCAACCCTCGCCATGGCCGCCGTCGAGGTACTTCAGCTTCAACGCGTTGTGCACCGCCTCGGCCGCTGCCGGCGCATTGCCGCCTTCGGGCACCTCGCCTGGTGAGACATTGCGCCAGAAGCGGGTGACCCCGATACCCAGCGCCAGCATCGCGAAGCCGAACACCGAGCCGAACATCACCACCATCAGGTTATGCGGGAATACCGCATAGAAGTTGCCGGCCAGGGGCTCGTGCCACAGCCCGCCCTTGAGCGCGACGGCCAGGGCCAGGAACAGCGCGAGGCCGCCTGCGATCGCCAGCGACACCAGCAGGCCGTTGTGCCGGTACAGCGCGCCCAGCGCCTGCGGGAACGCATAGTCGGAATAGGTCTGTGCACGCACGACCGCCATCGCCTTGGGCACGTTGATGCCGAACTCGTGGGGCGGTGCGTACTGGCAGGCATGCAGGCAGGCGCCGCAGTTGTGGCACAGGTTGGCCAGGTAGTGCACGTCGGCCTTGCCGAACTCCAGCCGGCGGGTCATGGCCGGGAACACCGCGCACGAGCCTTCGCAGTAGCGGCAGGCGTTGCAGATCTGCATCTGGCGTGCGACCTCGCCTTCGGCGTCGGTCAGCGGCAGTGCGTTGAACGCAGCCGCGGGCGCGGCGCCACCGGCGCCCAGTCGGGCGGCCTCGCGTGTCAGTCCATCGAGGGTGGTCGAGGCGGGCTCAGGCGGCGGCACTCAGGGCTCCTTCGGGTTTCGAGTTTGCGGGGGCGAGCGCGGCGTGCGCGGCGGCGGCGCCGGCGATGCGGCCGAAGGCGGTGCCGATGGTCACGCCGATGCCGGCGAGGTAGCCCTTGCCAAGCACGTTGCCGGCGCTCACTTCACCGGCGGCGAACAGGTTTCGGCTGGGTACGCCGCCGAACTGCACCGACGCGTTCTCGTCGATCTTCACGCCCAGGTAGGTGAAGGTGATGCCCGGGCGCAGCGCGTAGGCATAGAACGGCGGCGTGTCGAGCGGCAGCGCCCAGTGGGTCTTGGCGGGCGTCAGGCCTTCGGTGTGGCAGTCGTCGAGCACCGAGTGGTCGAAGGTGCCGACCTTGCAGGCTGCGTTGTATTCGTTGACCGTCTTCATGAAGTCATCAGGGTCCAGGCCGACCTGGCGCGCGAGCGTGGGCAGATCGTTCGCCTTCTCGCCCGGGAACACCGGTGGCATGAAGCGGCCGACCGCCTTGGCGTCGATGATCGAGTAGGCGATCTGCCCTGGCTGGAACGCGACCAGACGACCCCAGATCGCGTAGCGCTTGGGCCAGAAGTCCTCGCCCTCGTCGTAGAAGCGCCGGCCGTCGCGGTTGACCACGATGCCCAGCGAAACGCAGTCCACGCGGGTGCAGATGCCGCCGTCGTACAGCGGCGCGCGCGCATCGATCGCCACCGCATGGCACTGGGCCGGATCGCCGATCTTGTCCGCGCCCGCCTCGAGCATCTGCTTGAGCAGCACGCCGGTGTTGTAGCGGGTGCCGCGGATCAGGAAGTTGTCCGCGACCCATTCGCCCTCGTGCTGGCCCCAGGCTTCGCGCAGCCATTCGCGGTTCGACTCGAAGCCGCCGCTGGACACCACACAGGCCTTCGCCTCGATCCGCTGGTCGCCTACGTACGCCGCCCGGAACTCGCCGTTGACCAGTTCGATCCGGTCGACCTTGGTGTCGTAGCGGATCTCGACGCCCAGTTTCTCGGCGCTGCGGAAGTAGGCGTTGACGAGCGCCTTGCCGCCGCCGAGGAAGAAGGCGTTGGTGCGCGACAGGTGGAGGGTGCCGGACAGCGAGTTCTGGAAGCGCACGCCATGCTTGATCATCCAGGGCCGGCAGGTCGACGAATGGCGGATCGCCAGGCGAGCGAGCTTCTCGTCGGTGATGCCGCCGGTGACCTTCAGCAGGTCCTGCCAGTACTCCTCTTCCGGGTAGGCCTCGGTCAGCACGTCCTGCGGTTCGTCGTGCATGCAGCGCAGGTTGCGGGTGTGGATCGAGTTGCCGCCGCGCCACTCCCGGGGCGAGGCCTCGAGCAGCAGTACGCTCGCGCCCGCCTCGCGTGCCATCAAGGCAGCGCACAGGGCGGCGTTGCCGCCGCCGATCACCAGAACATCGACCATCCGGATATCCCCCTGATTTTCCGAGGCGATAGGGTACCCAATTGCGGGCAGGGCGGGGGCGGCGGCTTCCCTGCCGGGCCGCGCAGGGTGGCCGATGGGCCGGACGTCAGCGCGGCTCGACGAAGGCGCACCCCTGCGCCAGCAGCGCGTCCACTTCCGCCTCGCCGTAGCCGACCTCGGCCAGCACCTCGCGCGTGTGTTCGGCCTTCGCCGGCGGCGGGCGGCGCGCCTCGAAGAAGCGACCGTCGATACGCAGTGGCGAACCGAGCGCCCGCTCCGCCTGCGGCACGCCGATGTCGAGCAGCGGCAGGCAGGCGGCGAGCGCCGGGTCGGCCAGTACGTCTGCCACCGTGTTGATCGGGCCGCAGAGGATGTCCGCCGCGCGCAACTGGCGCAGCCAGTCCTCGGACGTGCCGGCCTTCAGCCGCGGCACGATGATCGCGTCGAGCGCGGCACGGTGCTCGACGCGGGCTGCATTGGTGGCGAACCTCGGGTCGGTGGCCAGCGGCTGCAACTCGAGCGCCGCGCAGAGCTTCACGAAGTGCGAATCGCGCAGCACCGCGATCGTGATGTACCGCCCGCCGGCGACCTCGTAGGCCCCGGCCGGGGCAAGCAGGCTGTTCTGGTTGCCCTGGCGGGGCGGCAGGCGGCCCGAGGCCATGCATTCTGTGAAGCTGCCGCACATCAGCGATGCAGCTGCGGCCATCAGGCTGACGTCGATGTTCGCGCCGCCGCGGCCGTTCATCCGTCCGTACAGGGCGAGCAGCACGCCCTGCACCGCCTGGTTGGCCGCGGTCATGTCGATCAGCGGGAACCCGACGCGCAGCGGTGCGCCATCGGGCTCCCCGACCACGCTCATCACCCCGCTCATCGCCTGCAGGATGGTGTCGCTCGCCGGCAGCCGGGCGTACGCACCGTCCTGACCGAAGCCCGAGATCGTGCAGTAGATGATTCCGGGGCGGAGCTGCTCGCAGCGCGTGTAGCCGAAGCCGAGCTTGTCCATCACGCCGGCGCGGTAGTTCGAGACGACCACGTCGGCACGACCGACCAGCCGTTCGACGATGCCGCGGCCACCGGGCGTGTCGAGGTCGACCCCGATGTCGCGCTTGTTGCGGTTCAGCGCGAGAAACTGGGGGTTGCCGTGGCGGCCGGGCTCGCCGCGGCCGGAACTGCGCTGCCAGTCGCCCTCGCGCCGCTCGACCTTGACCACGTCGGCGCCCATGTCGCCAAGCAGCGTCGAAACGTAGGGGCCAGCGACCCCTTCGGTCATGTCGACCACGCGCACGCCGGCCAGCGCCCCGGCCGGTGTCGCGACCGGCAGGCTCATTCGCGCTGCAGGCCAGCCGATTTCACGACCGCGCCCCAGCGCCGGATCTCGTCATCCAGGAAGCGGCGTGCATCCTGCGGCGTGCTCGCCACCACCTCCGCTCCGTCGCCGGTCAGCCGCTCGCGCACCGACGGCTGTGCGAGTGCCTCGGCGAGCGCGACCTGCAGCCGGGCCATCACCGGTGCCGGCGTACGGGCCGGTGCCATCACCATGAACCAGCCGACCGCCTCGAAGCCGGGCAGCCCGGATTCGATCATCGTCGGCACGTCCGGCAGGTGGCGCGAGCGCTTGCCCGAGGTCACCGCGATGGCGCGCAGGCGACCGGCCTGCACCTGCGGCAGCGCCGACACCAGCGTCGCGAACATCACCTGCGCATGGCCACCCACCACGTCGGTCAGCGCCGGGTTGGCCCCCTTGTATGGCACGTGGTTCATGCGTACCCCGGCCGTCGTGGAGAACATCTCGGCGACCAGCTGCGGCCCGGTGCCCACGCCCGAGGAGGCATAGGTCACCTCGCCGGGGCGCCCCCTGGCCAGCGCGACCAGGTCGCGCACCGCCTTGACCGGCACCGACGGATTGACCACCAGCAGGTGCGGCTGGGTGGCCACCACCGTGACCGGCGACAGGTCGCGCAGCGAGTCATAGGGCAGCTTCGCGACCATCGCGGCATTGATCGCGTACGCGAGGTTGGTGAACACCAGCGTGTTGCCGTCTGCCGGGGACTTCGCTGCGAGGTCCACGCCGATCACCGAGCCGGCACCGGGCCGGTTGTCGACGACCACCTGCCGGCCGAGCGTCTGGGACAGCTGCTCTGACACGGTGCGTGCGATCAGGTCGACGCCCGGCCCCGGCGGGAACGGGACGATCAGCCGAAGCGGGCGACCCTGGGCAAACGCCGGCGCGCTGGCGGCCATGGCCAGGGCACCGGCGACGGCGACCGTGATCGCCAGGGTACGCAGGCGGGCCGGGCTCGAGGGAGGCCGGGCGAGGCCCGGGCGGATGCCGGCGAGGGCGGGTGCAGCCACGCTCAGGCCTTTCGCTCGTGGCGCGCGAAGCCTTCGAGCTTCTGCTTCCATTCGTCCGAATGCATGCAGGCGACCCAGGCCTCGGTGTCGAAGCGCAGCCCGGCGGCCAGGCCAGCGTCCATCGCGTGGTTGAGCGCGCGCTTGGCCTGGGCCACGCCCGTCGGCGGGAAGCTCGCGATCCGGCGGGCGATCTCCATGGCCGCCTCGAGCGCCTGGCCCTGCGGCACCACCCGGTTGACCAGGCCGAGCGACTTCGCCTCGGCCGCGTCCCAGCGGCGCCCGGTCAGTACCAGTTCACGCGCGACCTGGTAGCCGACCAGCCGGGGCAGCCGCTGGCAGGCACCACCGCCCGGGAAAAAGCCGTGCGTGACCTCGGGCAGGGCAAACACCGCGTTCTCCGAGGCCACCGACAGGTCGCACTGCAGGACCAGCTCGAAGCCTCCGCCCATGCAGTAGCCGTTGATCGCGGCGACCACCGGCTTGCTCACGCTGGCGAGCGCGGTGGTCCATTTCGGCATCACCTGCCGGCGCTCGGCGATCATGTCGGGGGTCGATCCTGCGACGCGTTCCTTCAGGTCGGCGCCGGTGCAGAACGCCTTGTCGCCCGCGCCGGTGATCACCAGCACCCTGACCTCCGGGTCCTGGTCCAGGCGCGGGAACAGGTCCATCAGTTCGCCGCGCAAAGCCCGGTTGAGCGCGTTGAGCGACTGGGGGCGGTTCAGGGTGATCAGGGCCACGCCCTGGTCGATGCTCAGGATATGCAGTGGCTCTGCGGCCATCGGAACGCTCCTCCTGCAGGGTGTCCGGGGCATGGGCACCCGGTCTTGCCTGCGTGGTTCAGGATACCACCCGTACTTGCCCGGTGCGACGGCCGGTCAGCCGCCGGCAGGCTCCAGGCCGGTGGCGCTGATGTCTGCGGCGGCCTCGGCCGACGCCAGGAAACGGATCGCCTTCAGCGCAGCCTCGGGATGGACCGCGCTGGCGGCCACCGCGGCGCTGTAGAGGGTGTACTTCTGCAGCGCTTCGGGCAGTGGCGTGATGTGGGCGATGCCCTCGATCGGCAGCAGTTCGCTGACCTGCTGGAAGCCGATCTCGACCTCGCCGCTGGCGATGAACGTGCCCACCCGCTGGCCGTTGCCGACGAACAGGCACTTCGGCATCACCTGGTCGTGGATGCCGAGCCGCTGGAACAGTTCGGTGGTCACGTAGCGGCCACTGACGCTGGCCGAATAGCCGATCGCGCGTGCGCGCAGCAGGGTCTCGCGCAGCGCCTCGGCCGTGGAGATGTCCGGCGCCGGTGCCCCGGCACGCACGGCCAGTCCGACGCAGGAGCGGGCGAGCGGTGCCGCGCCCTCGGCCCGCGCCAGGCCCTCCCGGATGAAGCCCTGCACGATGCTGTCGTCGCAGATCACCAGGTCGGCCACCTCGCCACGCTTGAGCCGGTTCGGGATCGACGCATCGCCGCTGCCGATCGAGGTGGTGACCGTCACCCCCCTGAGGCCGGTGAGCCGTTCGACCGCCGGCAGCAGCCGCACGTGTGCCGCGGTGAAGGCGCCGGAGGTCATCACCCTGAAGCTGTCGTCTCGTGGCGGCGCCACCGCATCCATCGGATTCATCGTCATTCCCTGCACCGGTTGTCCTGGGTCGGCCGGATCATCGCATCGGTGGCCGAACAGCGCTCAACCGGTGAAATCGTTCTCCAGCACCGCGCGGTAGCGCAACTGGCCTTCGCGCAGGCGGTCCAGCGCCTCGTTCACCCGGGACATCGGGAACCGCTCCACCACCGGCTCGATCGAATGGCGTGCACAGAAGTCGAGCATGCGCGCGATCGCGGTCGGCGAACCGGTGGGCGACCCCGAGACTTCCTTCTGGCCCATGATCAGCGGGAAAGCCTGCACCGGGATCGGCTCCAGCACGGCCCCGACCACGTGCAGCCGTCCCTTCGGCCCGAGCGCCGCGATCAGGCCATCCCAGTCGAGCGGCGCGTTCGCGGTGACGATGATCAGGTCGAGCTGGCCGGCGATGCCGGCGATCTCGCCCTTCTCACGGCTCGACACCACGCGGTGCGCACCCAGGCTGCGCGCCTCGGCCGCCTTGTCCGGGGTGGAGGTGAAGGCCGTGACCTCGCAGCCCCACGCCCGCGCAAAGCGCAGCGCCATGTGGCCCAGGCCCCCGATGCCGACGACACCGACGCGGCTGGTGGGCAGGATCCGGTACTCGAGCAGCGGGTTGAATACGGTGATGCCGCCGCACAGCAGCGGACCGGCCACCTCGGGCCGCACGCCCTCGGGCAGCGGGACGGCCCAGGCCCAGTGGCTGCGCACGCGCTCGGCGAACCCGCCATGATGGCCGACGATGGTCGGCAGCGCGGTGGCGCACAGGTTGTGGTCGCCGCCCAGGCAGCACGCGCAGTGCATGCAGCTGCCGGCCGTCCAGCCCAGGCCGACAGCCTGGCCGATGCGCAGGCCCTTCGCCTGGCTGCCCAGTGCTACCACGCGGCCGACTACTTCATGGCCGGGTACCAGAGGCCAGGCGGTCATGCCCCAGTCGTTGTCGATCATCGACAGGTCCGAGTGGCACAGGCCGCAGTAGTCGACGGCGATCTCCACGTCTTCCGCGCCGAGCGGCCCCGGATCGTAGTCGTGCCGCTGCAGCGGCGCTCCGGCGGACAGGCTCGCCCAGGCTCGAATGATGGTCATGGAAGGCTCCGTTCAGTGAGCCCGTCGTGCCGGGATTGACGCGTCCAGGGGCGTCGCCTCCGCCCGAAGGGGCGAAGCGATGGCGGAGACGGGGAACTCGTGATGGCTGCGGTCATGGCTGCGCCGCGAACCGACATGATCGCGCGGCGCAGTCCGGAGGGGCCGTATTTCAGTCCTGTTCGTCCTTGATCACGACAGACCTTTGAGCGTCATGTCATTCCGGGGCCATGCAGGGCGATGAAGGCGCCGTGCCGGCTTTACCGGTCGTCGAAGGCGCGGTGTCACCTCTCGCGGCGCAGGTTCGGCGCGATGGATGTGTCCGACGCGGGCGCAGCGGCACGCGCTGGCGTGCCGCTGCGCCCGGCTGGAACCGGCGACCGCGATGCGGGCGATCAGCGCCGCGCGTCAGATACCGTAGAACCTGCGCGCGGCGTTGATCATGATGGCAAACTCATCCTCGTTGGGTGTGGCCGGCGTGGCACCCTCGATGAAGGTGCCGCCCACCACGCCGACGTCGTTCTGGCCAGTGCCCGGCAAGCGCTTGGGCATGATGTAGAACGAGCGCTTCACCTTCTGGCCGGAAGGAGTCGTACCTTCGTTGAAGTAGACGAGGATCATCGACTGCAGGTCCGCCGGCGTCTGGTCCTTCAGCATCACCAGGTGGCCCTGGACGGACACCACGGCCTCGTCGCGGCTCAGTTTCCCGGCGCCCAGTCCCGTGCAGTTGAACACGACGCGCGTCCCTACAGACGCAAGATCGGTGACCTCGCGTTTCACGAAGCGCACCCGTGGCTTGAGATACGTGCTCAGTTCGTCCATGAGGACGGCGGTGTCCATAAAGATGCCGTCGTCGTACACGACCATGGATCGCCGGGTGCCGTTTCCGAAGTCGAGCACGACGTCCTTCGCCGGCATGATCACCTGGCCCACGTAGGGCTCGAGGCCGGATTCCTCGCGATTGTCGAAGTAGCTCGGGGTGATCAGCGCGCCCTTCTTGATATCGTCCTGCGTACCCTTGGCCACCGCCGCGAAGAACCGGTACGCATCGATCCCGATCTTGTCGATGACCTTCTGCAGGGCCGGTTCGTTGTCCATCGAGACCGGCGCCAGCAGCCCTCCGGCGTTGTGCGACGTGAGGTCATCGAATCGGGCCGCCATCACCGTAATGTTCGAGTACCCCCGGCGAACCAGTTCGTAGGCGGTGAAGAGCCCGATCACTCCGGCACCCACGACAGTGACTGGCGTGTCCTTGGCCAGGGAGGCACCCCGCGGGGAGGCCTCGGCCAGATCGACGACGTACTGCGCGCTTCCCGGGGCAAGCGTCCAGCCGCTGCCGCCGTGCCCGTAGTTGTTGACCACGAGCGTGTCACCCTCGACCCCGACGCTCAGCTTCGGCGAGCCGTGGCGCATCGGGCGGTGGCAGAGCGTTCGCTTGCCGAGCCGCGCATCGTCCAGCTTCGGCGGCGTGATGCGCCGAGTCTCCGGTGCGACGGCCGCCGACTTCGCCGGCCCCGGGCTCTGGGGGGACGGGCTGCAGGCCGCGAGCATGCCGGCACCGACCGTGGCGGCCACGGAAGAAAGGAAATCGCGCCGGTCAATGCCGCCATCGGGGCGCCCAGCGTCGGCGGGCTGCAGGGAGGTGTCGGGCTTTGCCATGAGGGTTCCTTGTTGAACGAGAAGCTTGCCGTCGGTCCGGGCAGGCTGGAAACGTCAGGATTCAGACGCCGCGAGTGTAAACGAGGCAGTGCCCGGCCTCCATACGGTTCAGGCCATCGCCCGGAACACGAGGGATGTGCAGGCTCGCCGCGTGTTTTCGGAGCACGGACGCAACAGGTCCGGCTGAGAAAGGCGGATATTGAAGGATGGTGGCCAGGGGCAGAATCGAACTGCCGACACGCGGATTTTCAA
>CANHBC010000123.1 GCA_947458835.1 Betaproteobacteria bacterium
ACGCTGGGCCGCATCATGGACGTGCTGGGCCGCCCGATCGACCAGGCCGGCGATATCGCGACCGAAGAGCGCCGCTCGATCCACCAGGCCGCGCCGAAGTTCGACGAACTGTCGCCTTCAGTCGAGCTGCTGCCCACCGGCATCAAGGTGATCGACCTGATCTGCCCGTTCGCCAAGGGCGGCAAGATCGGCCTGTTCGGCGGTGCCGGCGTCGGCAAGACCGTGAACATGATGGAGCTGATCAACAACATCGCGAAGAGCTACGGCGGCTACTCGGTGTTCGCCGGCGTGGGCGAGCGCACCCGCGAGGGCAACGACTTCTACCACGAGATGGAAGAGTCGAAGGTGCTCGACAAGGTCGCGATGGTGTTCGGACAGATGAACGAGCCGCCGGGCAACCGCCTGCGTGTGGCGCTGACCGGCCTGACGATGGCCGAGAAGTTCCGCGACGAGGGCCGCGACATCCTGTTCTTCGTCGACAACATCTATCGCTACACGCTGGCCGGTACCGAAGTGTCGGCGCTGCTGGGCCGGATGCCGTCGGCGGTGGGCTACCAGCCGACGCTGGCCGAGGAGATGGGCCGGCTGCAGGAGCGGATCGTCTCGACCAAGGTCGGCTCGATCACCTCGATCCAGGCCGTGTACGTTCCCGCGGACGACCTGACCGACCCGTCGCCGGCGACCACCTTCGCCCACCTCGACGCCACGGTCGTGCTGTCGCGTGACATCGCCTCGCTCGGTATCTACCCGGCAGTCGATCCGCTTGACTCCACCTCGCGCCAGCTCGATCCGAACGTGATCGGCGAAGAGCACTACAACGTGACGCGCGCGGTGCAGCAGACCCTGCAGCGTTACAAGGAACTGCGCGACATCATCGCGATCCTGGGCATGGACGAGCTGTCGCCGGAAGACAAGCTGGCGGTGGCGCGCGCCCGGAAGATCCAGCGCTTCCTGTCGCAGCCGTTCAACGTCGCCGAAGTCTTCACCGGCTCGCCGGGCAAGATCGTCGCGCTGAAGGACACGATCAAGGGCTTCAAGATGATCGTCGACGGCGAGTGCGACGCGCTGCCGGAGCAGGCGTTCTACATGGTCGGCACGATCGAGGAAGCCTTCGAGAAGGCCAAGACCCTGCAGTAATCGTCGCACCCCCCGTCGCATCGAACAGGCAACCGCACCGCCATGGCCAACACCATCCACGTAGACGTCGTCAGCGCCGAGGAAAGCATCTTCTCCGGCGAGGCAGAGTTCGTCGTCCTTCCGGGCGAGGCCGGCGAGCTGGGCATCTACGCCCAGCACACGCCGCTGATCACGCGGATCAAGCCGGGTGCGGTGCGCATCAAGCTGCCTGGCCGCGACGACGAGGAGTTCGTGTTCGTCGCGGGCGGTATCCTCGAGGTACAGCCGAAGACGGTGACCGTGCTGGCTGACACCGCCATCCGCGGCCATGACCTCGACGAGGCCAAGGCCGAGGAAGCGCGCAAGCAGGCCGAGGAGACGCTGCGCAACGCGAAGGGCCAGCTCGAGGTAGCCACCGCGCAGGCCGAACTGGCGACCCTCGCGGCGCAGATCGCGTCCATCCGCAAGTTCCGCCAGAAGCGCTGAATCACCGGCAGTCGCCGTTCGGGTCGGATGCGTGCGGGGGTGTCTGCGCTACACCCCGGTTCGCACGGACACCCAGCCCCTCTCGCCGCGCTCCGAGTTGACCATGCGTCCGCTGTCCGAACTACCAGTATCCGTTCGAGCGCGCATGCAAGGCGTGCTGCTTGACCTCGACGACACGCTGACCACCGGCGGGCGGCTGACCAGCGACGCGTACTTCGCCCTCGAGCGCCTATACCAGGCCGACTTCATCACGGTGCTGGTCACTGGACGCCCGGCTGGATGGTGCGACCACATCGCTCGCATGTGGCCGGTCCACGCCGTGGTCGGCGAGGGGGGAAGCCTGTGCTTCTGGCGCGATCCGCACACCCATCACCTGCGCCAGATGTACGTCGATCCGCCCGACGTGCGTCGCCGGAATCGCGAGGCGATGGCCGCCATCGCAACCCGCATCCTCGCCGAGGTGCCCGGTTGCGCGCTCTCGACCGATCAGGCCTACCGCGAATGCGACCTCGCAATCGACTGGGCCGAGGATGTTGCCCGCCTGCCGATGCAGAAGGTCGACCGCATCCTCGAGATCATGCGTGAAAGCGGGCTCACCGCGATGGCCAGTGCCGGGCATGTCAACGGCTGGTTCGGCGACTACGACAAGCTGGGCATGACGCGCCGCTTCTTCAGCGAGGTGCTCGACATCGACCTTGATGCGCAGCGCGCGTGCTTCACCTATCTCGGCGACTCGCCGAACGATTGCCCGATGTTCAGGCACTTCCCGCATTCGATCGGCGTTGCCAACGTGATCGACGCGAAGGACCGGCTCACGTTTCCGCCGACCTACATCACTCCAAGCCGCAGCGGCGATGGCTTCTGCGAGGCCGTGGCGGCACTGTTCGAGGCACGATGACCGACGCGCAGGGCGAGGCGGTCCCGACATCCGACGTGCTATCTTGCGGCACATCATCAGGCGGGGGATGAGCATCCCCTGTACGAACCGGCTCGTGCCGGAGCCATCGGAGGCGCAGCAAATGACACCTGCAACTCGACCCGCTGCAGCCCACGCCGGCATCGGCTACTGCAGCGCCGCCATCGTCGTGTGCTGCGCGTTTGCCGGGAGCGCATCGGCACAGGCCTGGCCAACGAAGCCGATCCGCATCGTCGTGCCCTACGCCGCGGGCGGTCCCCTCGACGACGTGGCGCGCACCCTCGGGGTGCGCATGTCCGAGACCTGG
This sequence comes from Betaproteobacteria bacterium, assembly GCA_947458835.1. Taxonomy (GTDB): domain Bacteria; phylum Pseudomonadota; class Gammaproteobacteria; order Burkholderiales; family CAIKXV01; genus CAIKXV01. The sequence goes on from CANHBC010000123.1 coordinate 2,826, forward strand.
GGCCAGACCGTGGTGGTCGACAACCGGGGCGGCGCAGGCGGCAGCCTCGGTGCAGATACGGTCGCGCGCTCGGCACCGGACGGCTACACGATCCTGCTCGGCAACTCAGGTCCGATGACGATCAACCCGAACCTGATGAAGAAGATCCCGTACGACGCGACCAAGGACTTCTCTCCGATCTCCCTGATCCTGACCTCGCCGATGGTGATGGTGGTGAGCCCGACCCTGCCGGTGAAAGATGTGGCCGGCCTGGTGAAGCTCGCGCGCGCGCGACCGAACGAACTGAACTACGCATCGGCCGGGGTTGGCAACCTGCAGCATCTCGGCATGGAGTCAGTACAGGCAAGCGCTGGCATCCGCATGAACCATGTGCCGTACAAGGGTGCGGCGCCAGCCTTCATCGACATCTTCGGCGGGCGCATCGAACTGATGTTCGCCAACGTCGTCGGTTCCCTGCCGCACATCAAGGCCGGCAAGCTGCGCGCGATCGCCGTTTCCTCTGCGAAGCGGGCTACGGCTTTGCCCGACATCCCGAGCGTCGGCGAGACCATCAAGGGTTTCGACATGACTGCCTGGATGGGCCTGTTCGGCGCGGCGAACACACCGAAGGACATCGTCACGAAGGTAAGCGCTGAAGTGACGCGCATCGTGCAACTCCCCGACGTGCGCACCCGGATGCTCGGGCAGGGCGCAGAGCCGGTCGGTGGCACGCCGCAGGACCTCGCCGACCTGATGGCGCGCGAGACTGCGCTCTACGCGAAGATCATCAAGACGTCGGGCATACAGGCCGAGTAGCTCGCCCAGGCTGGCGCGGCGAGGGTCCCGTCCGTGCCTCGGCCGTGCGTCGTATTCAGCCGTCGCCGTTCAACGCGGCGACGGGCGACCCGATCGGTCACTGCTCCGCGCGTACCCCCGCCTGCTTCACCAGCTTGATGTACTTGTCGAGATCGCGGGTGAAGAACTGCACGAACTCGTTGCCGCCGAGGAACACCGGGTCGGCGCCGTCGCGCTCGAGCGCGGCGCGCACGCCGGCCGAGCCGTGTGCCTTGCGTACCTCACCCACCAGCCGTTCCTGGATCGGGGCGGGCGTGCCACCGGGCGTGAAGATGCCGTACCAGATATCCATCGAATAGCCGGGGAAGGTAGCCGCAATCGGCTCGATCCCGGGCAGCGTCTTCGCAGGATTGGGCGTGGTCACCGCGAGCGCGCGCAGCCGGCCGGCCCGGATCAGGGGCAGTGCGCTCGGTGCGGTCGTGATGCCCATGTCGAGGTCGCCACCCATCAGGGCGGTCATCATCGGCACCGCACCCTTGTAAGGGATGTGCGTCATCTCGATGCCGGCCGACAGCCGCAGCAGTTCGCCCGACAGGTGTCCGCTGGTGCCGGCGCCGTTGGTGCCGAAGTTGAGCCCGCCCTTCGAACGCTTCGCCCATGCGACGAGGTCCTTCATGTTCTTCATCGGCAGCGATGGGTGCACGATCACCACCAGCGGCGCGCTCGCCACCAGGGCCACCGGTGCGATGTCGGTGCGCACGTTGTAGGTGAGCTTCGGATAAAGCGCCGCGTTGATCACCAGCGAGTTCGAGGTGAGCATGATCGTGTAGCCGTCCGGTGCCGCCTTGGCCGTAGCCTCTGCGCCGAGGTTGCCGCCGGCGCCCGCACGATTTTCCACCGTGACCGGCTGCCCGAGGCTTTCGGCGATCTGCATCGCGAAGGTGCGCGCAAGCTGGTCGGTGCCACCGCCGGGCGGGAAGGGCGCGATCATGCGCAGCGCACGTGCCGGGTAGGTCGCGGCCGACTGCGCCACAGCCAGCCCGCTCGTGCACAGAACCGAAAGTCCGGCAGCTGCAGCGGCCAGGCGCCAGGTACCTGAAAGGGTTGTCGCAGTTGTCGTTGTCATCATGGGTTCTCCTCGGGAGCCCGATGGTAAGACGACTCGAGCCTGCCCGCTGATGATGCTGCGCGCACTCGGACCGGGCAGAATCAGGGCTGACCCAGCCGATGGAGCTTCTCGATGACCGCGTCCGACATCGACCTGCGCAGCGACACCGTCACCCGCCCGACGCCCGAGATGCTGGCGGCGATGGCCCATGCCAGCCTGGGCGACGATTCCCGCGATGGCGATCCGACCGTCGAGCGGCTGGAAGAGCTCGCCGCCCTGCGCTGCGGCAAGGCGGCCGGCCTTTTCCTGCCGTCGGGCACGATGGCTAACCTGGTGGCGATCCTCGCCCACACCGGCCGCGCCGGCGAAGTCCTGATGGAAGCGACCTCGCACACGCTCACCTCCGAACTGGGTGGCATCGGCGCGCTCGCGGGTCTGTTCACCCGGCCGCTGCCCGGCCATCGGGGCGCCCCCGACTTCGATGCGCTGCGTGCGGCCGTGCGGCGGCCGGGTATCGGGCGCAGCAATGTCGGCACCGCGCTGATCCAGCTCGAGACCTCGCACAACCACGCGGGCGGTGCGGTGCTGCCGCTCTCGCTGATGGCCGCTGTGCGCAGCCTGTCGCTGCAGCACAACGTGCCGGTCCATGTCGACGGCGCCCGGCTGTTCAATGCTGCAACCGCACTGGGCGTGGGCGTCGATGTGATCGCGCAGCATGCCGACTCCGTGAACTTCTGCATCTCGAAAGGGCTGTCCGCCCCGATTGGGTCGCTGCTCTGCGGCACGGCAGAATTCATCGAGCAGGCAAGGGGTTACCGGCGAATGGTCGGCGGTGCGATGCGTCAGGCCGGCCCGCTCGCCGCCGCCGGCATCGTCGCAATCGAAAAGATGTCCAGCCGCCTCGGCGAGGACCACGCCACCGCACAGCGGCTCGCCGCCGGCCTCGCCGCGCTCGATCCGAGCCTCGTCGACCCTGCAGCAATCGAGACCAACATCGTACGGATCGATGTGTCGAAGAGCCGGCTGAACGCGGAAAACTGGGAGCAGAAGTTGGGCGCGGTCGGCATCCGGGTCGGCGCGTATGGTGCTCAAAAGCAGCTGCGGCTGGTCACCCACCGGCATGTCGATGCTGCAGCCATCGACCGCGTGCTGGAAGAAGTCCGGAAAATGCTGCGGCGCTGACCCGCAGCAATCGATCCGGAACTGCGGCCTGCCTGCGCTGCCGCCGCATCCGGTCGAGTGCCGGTCGGTCGCCAGCTCCAGGCCGTCGATCCCGAACCGCGACAGGGTGTAGCGAAGCGCTGTCTCGTGCGCTCCGGCAACGGCCTGCCTGGGTTGCTTGCTCAGATCAGCGGGTTCAATACTGTAAGTACGTGCTTACGTAATGACGGCAGGAGTAACCGGTTCAGCCTCGAGAACCGGCCCCTTCGTCGCGCGCGACGGGATGGGTTGCGCGTCCGGCCGGTGCAGCATTGCCCGGTCATGGTCGGCTGCGCGACGCGCGAAAGTTGACAAGTCGATGAACGCGCGCGCATCTTACGACCGCATCCCGCGACGACTCCAAGCGTATCCATTGGACGATCAGCCTCATTCCAACCCAGCAGCGCACACCCACGGCGAATCGCGATGCGTCGGCATCGCCGGCCTTGGCCTGATCGGCACTTCGCTGGCAAGGCGGCTGCTCGCTGCAGGCTTCACCGTCTGCGGCTACGACATTCAGACAGAGCGCCGCGCCCTGCTGGCCGAACTCGGCGGGCAGCCGGTGGACTCGCCCTCGGCCCTCGGCGAGCGCTGCAGCACGATCGTGATCGCCGTGCTGAGTACCGATCAGGTCGAAGCCGTCATGGATACGGCGCATCTGCGGCCCGGCAGCCTCGTGATCTGCACCAGCACCTGCGATCCTGACCGTATCGACGCACTGGCCCGCCGCCTCGCGCCGGGCGGCATCCGCTTCGTCGAGATGCCCCTGTCGGGCAACAGCGACCAGATCGCACTCGGCAACGGCGTCGGGCTGATCGGCGGCGCGGCTGAGGATGTCGCGGCAGCCGACGAGGTGATTGCCGCGCTGTGTGCGCGTTACTTCCACCTCGGCGCTGTCGGCGCTGGCGGTCGGGCCAAGCTGGCGGTGAACCTCATCGGCGGGCTGAACCGTGCGGTGCTTGCCGAAGGCCTGGCCTTCGCCGAATCGATGGGCCTCGAGCTGATCCCGCTCCTCGAGGTTCTGAAAGCATCTGCGGCCTACTCGCGCACCATGGACAACCGTGGCATCAAGATGGTGCTGAGCGACTTCACGCCGCACGCCAAGGTCGCTCAGTCGCGCAAGGACTTCGCCCTGATGCACGAAGCGGCACGGCGTTGCGGACAGCAGTTGCCTCTCGCGGGCGTCTATCTCGAGCTGATCGAGAGCTGCCTTGCACAGGGCGAGGGTGAACTCGACAACTCGGCAATCATCAGTGAATTGAGGCGGCGCCGGCGCAGCGATTGAGTACCGGACAAGAAAGCCGCCAGGGCAACGGGTCCAACCGTCCAGTGGCCATGAGCGGCACGCGTTTGCAGACGGAGGAGAAGCAGGATGTACACGAGCGTTGACGCGCGTATCGCGATCGTCCCCGACCCACCCGCCCGCGGTGCGGCTACCGCCTCGTCGGCGGCCATGGCGCTCGTCGCGTTGACGATGATGGCCGGCTTCGCCAATGCGCAGGTCGACGGCTTTCCGGCAAAGCCGATCCGACTGGTGATTCCGTTTCCACCCGGGGGAAACGTCGACGTCCTTGGCCGGGTGATCGGACGACAGATGGAAGAGCAGCTGGGCGTTCCGGTCTTGATCGACAACCGGGGTGGCGCCAACGGCATCAACGGCACCGACCTCGTCGCCAAGTCGCAACCCAACGGCTACACCATCCTGAGCACGCCGTTCACCTTTGCGGTAAACCACAGCCTTTACCGGAAGCTGCCCTACGACACCCTCAAGGACTTCGCGCCCATCACCAATCACATCGGCGGCGGCGGCTACCTCATGGTCATCAACGCGGCCCTGCCGGTGAAGTCGGTGCAGGACCTGATCGTCCATGCCAGGACGCGCACCGACCCGCTGCGCTTCAGTTCCGCGGGCGTCGGCAACGGACAGCATCTCGCGGCCGAGCTGTTCGCATTGCGCGCCGGCATCCGCATGCTGCACGTGCCCTACAAGGGCGGTGGCCCGGCGCTCTCGGCGGTGGTCAGTGGCGAGACGCATGTACAGTTCCCTTCCGCCGCGCCCGCCGCCCCTTTCATACACGCTGGCAAGATACGGGCCCTCGGGTTCACCGGCGCCACACGGGTGTCCTCCCTGCCGGACGTGCCGACGATCGCCGAGGCTGGCCTCGCAGGCTTCGAATTCGACGCAGGCTGGCACGGCTGGCTTGCGCCGGCTGGCACGCCGAAGGCGGTCATCGACCGTCTGTTCACGGAACTGCGCAAGGCGGTTTACACGCCGAAGCTGCGGGATTACCTCGCGGGTGCCGGCTACGATCCGCGCGCCGAGAGTCCGGCCGCGTTCCGCAAGATCATCGAGCGCGATATCGAGCGATACGCGGAAATCCTGCGTGCAGCGAAGGTCGAGCCACAGTGAGCATGCAGCGATGCCGGTAACGATCGGGCGGATCGAACCGATCGCGGTCCACCTGCCGCTCGCGCAGCCATTGAAGCGCGCGACTGGCACGACCACGACCGCCGACAACCTGCTGGTGCGCGTCGAGGCAGGCGCAGTCGTCGGGTGGGGGGAGGCCGCAGCCGCGCCGGCGATGACTGGCGAGCTGCTGCCCGGGATGGTGGACGCCGTGCGTTTCGTGGCGCCGCTGCTCGAGGGACGATCACTCGACGATATCGAGGGCGCAGTCGCCTGCATGGCGCAGGCGCTCTACGGCAATCCCGGCGTGAAGGCAGCCATCGAAGTGGCGTTGTACGACGCGCTGGGAAAGGTGAGGGGCCAGCCCGTTCATGCCTTGCTCGGCGGCGGTCGCCGGGACAGCATCCCGGTGCTGCGCTACATCGCCTCGGGCGATACCGATACCGACATCGCCGATGCTGCAAGGCTGCGGGCCGACGGCTGCGTGGCGTTCAAGTTGAAGGTCGGCGCCCGGCAACTGCGCGAGGACATCGAGCGCACGCGCGCCGTGTGCGCCGTCCTTGGCAAGACACGCACGACCGCGGAGCTCGGCAGGTCCGAGGTTGGCCGCGCAGCCCCAGGGGTACTCGTCTGCGCCGACGCCAACCAAGGATGGACCGAAGCGAATGCGATCGAGTACGTACGGGCGGTTGCCGCGACCAGCCAGCTCGATTTCCTCGAACAACCGGTGCACGGCGACGACCTCGCCGCGATGGCACGGGTGGCCGCAGCCAGCCCGATCGCGATCGGTTGCGACGAGGGTCTGCGCAGTGCGCGCGACCTGCGCGACCACCAGGCGATCGGTGCAGCGGCCGGGGCCAGCCTGAAGCTTGGCAAGCTCGGCGGACTGCTGGCCGCCCAGCGGATGGCGCTGCTGTGCGACAGCCTCGGCATGAAGGTCAACCTCGCGTGCAAGATCGCGGAGGCTGGCGTGGGCACCGCGGCACTGCTGCACCTTGCCGCGGCGATTCCGTCGCTGCAATGGGGGGTGGCGCTGACCAGCACCTATCTGAGGGACGACATTCTCGTGCAGCCTCTGCAGTATGCAAACGGGCACGTGCAGGTGCCTCGGGGCCCCGGGCTGGGTGTCGAGGTCGACGAGGCGCGTGTGCGGGCGTTTGCCGCCTGATTCACGCCCGCGCCGGCCCAGCAGGCGATCAGAGGATGCGCCCGCGCACCCAGGTCACTACCACCTCGGCCACGATCACCACCGCGAAGATCGCCAGCAGCACCACCGCCACCCGGTCCCACTGAAACAGGTTCATCGCGGTGTTCAAGGCTACCCCGATGCCCCCGGCACCGACCAGCCCGAGCACGGCCGACTCGCGGACGTTGATGTCCCAGCGCAGCAGCACCAGCGCCCAGAACGCCGGCTTCACCTGCGGCCAGTAGCCGAACACCAGCAGGCTCGGCCACGGCGCGCCGCTCGCCTTGAGCGCCTCGACCGGGCCCCGGTGCGCTTCCTCGAGCGCCTCGCCGAGCAGCTTGCCGACGAAGCCGATCGAGCGGAAGGCGATCGCCAGTGTGCCGGCCAGCGCGCCGGGACCGAACACCGCGATGAACAGCAGCGCCCAGACCAGCGAGTTCACCGAGCGGCTGGTCACCAGCGCGAGCTTCGCCACGGTGTTCACGGTGCGCGATGGCATCACGTTGCTGGCGGCGAGCAGGCCGAGCGGCACCGCCAGCAGCACCGCGATCACCGTGCCGAGCGTCGCCATGTGCAGCGTCTCGACCAGCGCCGCATGCACCGACGCGGGGTAGTGCGCATAGTCGGGTGGCCACATCCGGACGAGCAGGTCCTGCACCTGCGCCGGTGCGTCCCACAGGAACTCAGGGATCACCTCGACCGTGCCGAGCGACAGCACGAAGGCCGCGACGACGAAGAAATACACCGCGAAGCGCGCCAGCCGCTCGCCCGCCGTGAAGCGCTGCCACTCGCGCCGTACGGCGGAGCCGGGCTGGCCCGAGGCGTGGGACTCGCGGCGCACGGCTGTGCCGGGCGTCAAGTTCTCAGCCACGCCGCGGCTCCCGTCCATCCTGCACTGCTTCGCCAAACACCCGCTTCACCTGGTTCGACAGGATCTCGCACAGGAACACTACAGCGACGATCGCGATCAGGATCGCGCACACCACGTCGTAGTCGAAGCGCTGGAACGCGACGAACAGCGGCGCGCCGATGCCGCCCGCGCCAACGATGCCGACCATCGTCGAGTTGCGTACGTTCGAATCGAACTGATAGGTCGAGAAACCGATGAAGCGCGCTGCCACCTGCGGCAGCACGCCGAAGGCGATCACGTTCATGAACGACGCACCGGTCGCGCGCACCGCCTCGACCTGCTTGAGCGAGATCTCCTCGATCGCCTCGGCGAACAGCTTGGCGATGAAGCCGACCGACGCGATCACCAGCGCCAGGATGCCCGCCAGCGCACCGAAGCCGACCGCCTTCACGAAGATGATCGCCACGATCACCGGATGGAAGGTGCGGCAGAGCGCGATCACCGCCCGCGCCGGCCAGTTCACCCAGGCTGGCATCAGGTTGCGCGCTGCGAGGAAGCCGATCGGCAGCGACAGCAGGATGCCGCCGACCGAGGCCAGCACCGCGATCTCCAGGCTCTCCTTGAGCCCCTTGAGTACCGCCTCCCAGCGCGAGAAGTCGGGCGGGAACATGCGGTCGAAGAAGCGCGCGGCCTGCTCCAGCCCGGTGACGAAGCGTGCCCAGGTGAAGTCGAGCAGCGACGCTGCATATACAACGTAGAGGATCGCCGCGAGCCAGCCGAGGCGGGCCAGCCAGTCGGGCTCGAAGGCGCGTCGTGACCCGGGCACGGGCTTGCCGCTGCTGCCGCCGCCCGCCAACGCCTCGTTCACGCGAGCCAGCCCTCGCCGCCGTAGATCTGCTTCAGGTGCTCGTCGGTCAGCGCCGTGGCCGGCCCGTCGAACACCACGCGTCCGCCCGACATGCCGATGATCCGTGCGGCGAACCGGCGCGCGAGTTCCACGTCATGCATGTTCACGATCACCGGGATGCCGCGCTGCGCGCACAGCCCGCGCATCAGCTCCATCACCTCGACCGAGGTCTTCGGGTCGAGCGACGAGGTCGGCTCATCGGCCAGCAGCAGCCGCGGCTGCTGCATCAGCGCGCGCGCGATGCCCACCCGCTGCCGCTGCCCGCCCGACAGCGCATCGGCGCGCGTCTTCGCGAAGTCGGCCAGCCCGACTGCATCGAGCAGCTCGAACGCACGGTCGATGTCCGCCGGTGGAAAGCGCCGCAGCCACGCCCGCAGCGCGCCGACATGGCCGAGCCGCCCGCAGAGCAGGTTCTCGATCACCGTCAGCCGTTCGACGAGGTTGTATTCCTGGAACACCATGCCGATGCGGCGCCGGGCGAGCCGCAGCGAGCGGCCGCGCAGCGCGGTCAGGTCTTCGCCGTCGAGCAGCACCTGCCCGCCTGACGGCTCGACCAGCCGGTTCACGCAGCGGATCAGCGTGCTCTTGCCGGTACCCGACGGCCCGATGATCGCGGTGAGCCCGGTGCCCGCGATCGACAGGTCGATCGCACGCAGCACCGGCTTGCCGCGCACATACGACTTCTGCAGGCCGCGCAGCTCGAGGGCGGCGGCGGCGGCGGGCGCGGCGCTACCTGCAGATCTGGCCTTCGCGCCGGTCCCCGCAGCAGCCTCGCTCAACATCCCCTCACTTCGGCGCTGCCTTGGCCGCGGCTGCCTTCTGCCGCGCCGCCTCTTCCCGCTTGGCCAGCGCGTCGAACGCCTGGCTGCCGAACGACTCGCCGCTGGCTTCGGCCACCTTGCGTACGTCGGCCCATTCCCGCAGGTAGGTGAC
>CANHBC010000124.1 GCA_947458835.1 Betaproteobacteria bacterium
TCGCTCGGTGCCGGGCTCGAGATGGTGCTGGGCGAGGTCGCGGCCGGTGGCGCCGCGCATCCTCATTCGCATGACACGGCATGGCAGATCGTGATGGTGCTCGAAGGTTTCCTGGAGCACTCGGAGCCGGGCGAGCCGCCCCGGCGCTGCGGTCCGGGCAGCGTGATCCGCATCCCGCCCGGCTGCGTGCATGGCGCACGCTCGCTTGATGGTCCGGCGAAGGTGGTGGTCATCTACAGCCCGCCGCTGCCGGCGGAGGGCGGATTCCGGCCGGCCTGAGCGCGAGGCTGCCTGATCCGTCATCCCCGCGCGACGAGCCGTCGCCCGGGGTCCTGCGCCCCATGGTCAGGCCGCGGCGCGCTCCGGCGAGGCCATAGCCCGGCGCGCAAGCACCTGTCCCATCGCGAGCGACACCGCTGCCTGCGTCGGTTCGATGATCGGCAGTCCGAGCTGCTGTTCGAGCCAGGCGCGGTGCGCCGAGAAGCCGGCGCACCCGAGCACGATCGCCTGGGCGCCATGTTCGTCGCGCAGCCGGCGGCCGGCCGATTCAAGACGCTCCTGCGTGAGCCGCACGTCGGCCAGTGCCTCGATACCCATGTCGACCGAAAGGCCGCCGCAGTAGCGATGGTCGAAGCCGAGCGCGCGGATCTTGCGGCGATGGCGCGTGAGTGAGCCGGCGACGATCGCGATCGACGCGAAGCGTTCGGCCACCGCTGACGCCGTGTTGAAGCCGCACTCGCCGATGCCGAGTACCGGCTGCCGGAAGACCTCCCGCAGGGCCTGGAGCCCCGGGTCGGAGAAGCAGGCGATGATGATGGCGTCGCTCGAGGCGAGCTCCGGGTGCGCCTCCAGCCAGTCGAGCAGGAGCCCGGTCGTCGCATCGACCTGCGTCTGGGTCTCGACGCCCGGGGGCCCTTCGTGCAGGGTCTCGCAGACGATCTGCGGGCCTCCGGGCAGTCGCATCGCCGCAACGGCCGCACTCATCTGCTCAGTCACCGAGTGGGTGCTGTTCGGGTTGATGACCAGGATGCGCTCGGGCATGGCGAGGGGTTCTCGGATCGGTGGGGCCCACAATCTACCGAAAACCGCCGCGCGGGGGAACGCAGCGGCCTTTCGGCCGGACCGCCCCCGGCGCGGCGATCCATCGCCTGGTCCGGTGCCGACCTCGGCACGCCGACACCGCCTGCTCGACAGGCATGAACCCTGCGCTCCCAGGGGGGGCGGTACATACCCAGGGAGACACGACATGAAGAACGAGAGCACACGCATCCTGCGCCCGGCCACGCTGGCCCTCCTGATGGCGTTCGGAACGCCTGCCCTTGCCCAGGCACCCGCGGCGGTGCCCAAGGAGCCCACGCCTCCGCGTTCGGCGACCGGCGCGCCAGCCACGAGCGCAGCCACCCGCGGCGATGCGGCTCGCGCCGAGCGCGACTGGGAGCGGCGCCATCGGGCGAGCAAGATCATCGGTACCCACGTGCGCAACCGCCAGGGCGACAAGATCGGGGATATCGAGGACATCGTGCTCGACCGCAACGGCAGCGTCGCCTATGCCGTGGTGTCGACCGGTGGCTTCCTGGGCATCGGTGACCGGCTCCATGCGGTGCCGTGGAAATCCCTGCAGCTTCAGGCGAACGAGGACTTCTACGTGCTCGACGTCGACCGCAAGCGCCTGCAGGCCGCTCCGGGCTTCCCGGGCAGCAGCTGGCCCAACTTCAACGACGAGCGCTGGAACACCGAGAACCGGCGCGCGTGGCCGGCCCAGCCGTCGCGCTGAAGCCAGCCCTGGCGCCACGGGCACGCCAGCATCCAGCGACCCTGGCTGCGTTGCGTCGGGCGTGTAGCTTGCCTCTTGGTGGGTAACCCGGCCGGGAGCCTTTACACGCCGCGGGAAGGTCGGTCGGGCCAATCGGGTCAGTCAGGCAGCGGCCGGCAGGGGTCGTCGCTGGTGATCGGCGACAAAGCCGGCGACCTCACCTCGGGCGGCAGCTCGGCCGCCTGGCCGGTCTCGCCGACCACCGATTCGCGCGGCGCATCCTCGTCACGGCGGCGGGCCGTCTGCAGCGCTGCCATCTCGGCACCGATGCGCGCGATCTCCTCGGACGAAAGCAGCTGGCGCACCTTCGGGAACAGGTGCTCCTCCTCTTCCTCGTGGTGGTGCGCAGTCTGTTCGCGCAGCACCTTGAACTTCGGCTCGAAGGTGCGCTCCTGCGGATCGATCTCCAGCAGGTCCGCGAGCAGCCGCTTGAGCGACAGGTGCTCCTCGAGCGACTCGAGCAGGATGTCCTCGGTGCGTCGGGCGCGCACCGCCGGATAGAACACCTGCTCCTCGGCACCGAGGTGGACCGACAGCTCGTCGCCGACCCGCCGGAACAGCCCTCGGCGCTGTGCCGGGTCCGTGGCCTCGAGCGTCCGGTCGAGCAGGTCTTCCAGTGCACGGTGCTGGGCGACCAGCAGGTCGATGCCGTCGGTGCTGGGCGAAATGGCCATGGTGCCTCCGGGAGGGGTTGCCGGACGTTACCGGCGGGATGACTGGACGGGCGGGATGCAATCCGCATGCCCCGTCCGGCCGCCGGGCACGTCTCAGCGGCTGCCTCGTGGCGCGCCTGCGCCGCCTGTCCCTGCATGCACTCGGCGCGGTGGGCCTGCTCGGCGAATCGCGGCTGGCCAGGGCCTGCGCCGAGGCCCAGCGTCGGCTGCTCGCGTGCCAGGAGCGGGTGCTGCAGACGGACCTGCCCGCAATCGTGGCGCGGGTCGTGCGCCACCACCACCAGCAGACCCAGCGTAGCCTGCAGGCCTTCGGCATGCCGCGCGCCGGGATCCACGCCCGCCGCGCCACCCCGGAGGGTGCAAGCCATGTTCCTCCGCTCAGCGCGTCGGGTCGGACCCCGTGCCCTGCCGCTCGAACGACGGCACTGTACCGATGTCCTTCGACCACGGCAGGGCCGAGCGGCACCAGATCTGGCGCCGCGGCGCCAGCGCCTCGCGCTGGGCGAGGTTGCCGATGCGCAGCGTGTAGGTCTGCGGCTCCGGGCTGTCGGGCCGCGCGAACACGGGAGTGCCGCAGGTCGGGCAGAACCCGTGCACGCGGCGGTTGCCGCTCTCGGCGGTCTTGACGTACCAGGTCGGCTCGCCGGAGAGCAGGCGGAAGCCGGTGGCCGGAACCACCACCGACACCCGGTACGGCGAGCCGGTGAGTACCTGGCAGTCGGTGCAATGGCAGATCGCGACCAGGGCGGGGTCGGCGTCCGCCGCGTAGCGGATGCGGCCGCAGTGGCACTGCCCGTCGACGTGCATGGGGGTTCCTCCCGGAGTGATATCGTCCGCGGGCAAGGGTAACCCTGGAAGAGACTCCAATGAGCAATGCCACGCCGAGAACCCCGGACATCCCGCCGCCCGCGGCCGATCCGCACCCGCCCAGGCGCCCCTTCCCACCGGGCGCCACCGACTGCCATGCCCACGTGTTCGGGCCGCAGTCACGCTACCCGTTGCTGCCGAAGACGCACTTCGTGCCGCACGAGACGCCGCTGGACGCCTACGTGAGGATGCTGCGCACGCTCGGCTGCGAGCGTGGGGTACTGGTGCAGCCGAGCGTGTACGGCACCGACAACGCGCTGATCGAGGAGGCGCTGGCCGCGCGTACCTTCGACCTGCGGGCGGTGGCGGTGGTCGGCGCCGACATCGAGGATCGTGAACTGGAGCGGATGCATGCGCTGGGCTTCCGCGGCATCCGGATCAACACGGCCTCGGCCACGCCGGGGCTGCGCATCGAGGATGCACCGCGGCTGGCCGAGCGCATCCGCCCGCTCGGCTGGCACCTGCAGTTCTACCTCGACCTGCGCGTGATGCCGCAGATCGAACAGGCGCTGGCGGCGCTCGACATCGACGTCGTGATCGACCACTTCGCGCGCATCTCCACCGCGGAAGGGCTCGAGGCCGGGCCGTTCCAGGCACTGCTGCGGCTGCTCTCGCGCGACAACGTCTGGGCCAAGCTGATGGGCCCGTATTTCGTGTCCGACGCGGTGCCGCACTACCCCGACCTGGTGCCGTTCGCGCGGCGCATGATCGAGGTGGCCCCGGAGCGCGTGGTCTGGGGATCGGACTGGCCGCACCCGAGCGCGCGCGAAAAGATGCCCGACGATGGCGACCTCGCCGACATGCTCGGCGAGTGGGCGCCGGACGAGACGGTGCGGCGCCGGATCCTGGTCGACAATCCAAGCCGGTTGTACGGCTTCGACGGATCGGCAGCCCGGCCCTGAGCGCGGCTGTCGGCACGCAGTGACCTGGAAATGCAAGGCAACACCGGAAGGAATCGTATGAGCAGGGCGATCGATGCACTGAGTGAGCTGACGGCAAGCCTGGACTGGGATGGACTGCCCGCCGGCGTGCAGCGGCTCACGCGGCTGGTGCTGCTCGACACGCTGGGCGTGATCCTCGGCGGCTCGATGCAGCCGGAGGTCGTCCGGCTGCGCGTGGGCCTGTCCGCCGGGGCCGGCAGCGGGGCCACCGTACTGGGGACGGGCTGGCCGTCGAACGACCCCGGACGCGCGGCCTTCCTGAACGGCGTGGCAGGTCGGGCGATCGAGATGTGCGAGACGCATGCGACGGTGTCGTGCCAGGCGGCGATCCAGATGGTGCCTGGTGCGCTCGCCGTGGCCGAGCATGCCGGCGGCAACGGGCGTGCACTGCTCGAGGCGCTGGTGGCCGGCTACGACGTCGCGATCCGGCTGGGCGCGGCGACCCGGCGGCGCCCGCAGGCGCATCCGCTCGGCCAGGCCGGGATGCTCGGCGCGATCGCGGCCGGCGCGCGGCTGCGCGGCCTGGATGCGGCCGGCATCGGCACCGCGATCCGCATCGGCGGCAACCTGATGGTCACCGCCGGCTACGGCAACGTGGTGGCCGGTGCGACCACGCTCAATGCCGTCGGCGGCATGTCTGCGATGGCGGCGATCACCGCGCCCGAACTGGTGCTCGCCGGGTTCACCGCGCAGGACGATGCGATCGAGCAGACGATGACCGAACTGCTGTCGGTCGGCTTCGACCCGGCACCGGTGTTCGATGGCCTGGGCACGCGCTGGGAGATCGAACAGGTGCTGTTCCGGCTGCGCGCCTGCTGCAACCCGATCTATCCGGCCCTGGATGCGCTGGGTGACGCCCTGGCGGCGCTGCGTCCGGGCCCGGGCGACGTCGAACGCATCGAGGTCGAGACCTACGACTTTGCCGCCGGCCTGGGCGTGCGCAACCCGCCGGGCCATTTCGGCGCGCGCTACTCGCTGCCGCATGCGGCAGCAGCGCTGGTGGTCAACGGCCACCTCGGCTATGCCTCGTTCACCGACGCGGCGGTGCGCGACCCGGTCATCGCCGGGCTGCGCCAGCGCGTGAGCGTGGTGGAGGACCCGGCGATGACCGCGAGGCTGCCGTCGTCGAAGCCCGCCCGCGTGACGCTGGTGCTCAAGGACGGACGGCGCGATGTCCGGTCGGTCGACGACGACCGCCGCGCAGGCGCGGACCTGGACGAGGCGCCGGTGCGGGCGAAGTACCGCGAACTGGCCGGGCTGGTGCTCACCGACGAGGCGGTGGCCGAGGTCGAAGCGCTGGTCGACCGTTGCGAACGGTGGCCCTCGATGGCACCGCTGCTCGACGCGCTGCGCCGTGGCGGACGGGCCGCCTGCGCTTGACGAGGTATGGTGCGCGCGCCCTTGCGCGCCGGCCGGTGGCGGTGGAGCGCTCGCACGGCCGGACCTGGCTGCGATTCGCGCCGGGCGAGGCTGCGTAACGCGACGCGGGGAGGCCGGCAGCTCGCGCGCGGGGTTCAGCTGCGGAAGTTCGGCGGTGGCGGGGGCGGGGGCGGCGGTGGCGGGGTGGTGAAGCGGGGGTCGTAGCCATTGGGCGGACCGTACGGGCCACCCCTGGGCGCCGGCGGCGGAGTGTAGACCGGCGGCACCGGTGGCCGCGCGACCGGTGCCGGCGCGTTGCTCCGCGCCAGGCCGGTCGAGGGCACCTTGTGCCCCTTGGCATACATGCACTGCACGAACGCGTTGTCGTAGCGCTGCTGGGCGCCGTGGCTGGAGGCATTTGCCGCACCGGCGCCCGCCGCCCCGCCCAGCAGCAGGCCGACGCCCGCCCCAGTAGCCGCACCCTGGCTCCCGCCGAGGGCCGCGCCCGCGAGCGCACCCACCGCGGTGCCGACCGCGGCACTGGTGAGCGCGCTGTCGACCTGCGCGCGCGCGGGGTCGCGGCCGCCGATCGAATCGGAGGCGTAGCGGCGGCATTCCCCCTCGTCGGCACGGAACTGGTCGAAGCTGCGCCCGGTGCCCGGGAACGTGGCCACGCTCGGCCCGGTGGGGATCGAGACGCAACCGGCGAGCAGCAGCAGGCAAGCCGAGAGGGCGCCGAGCCGCGCGCGGCCCGGACCCGCTGTCAAACTGGCAGCCTGGCGCAGCCGGTCAGATCGAAGGGTCATGCAGGTCTCCAGCTGCAGGGGCGTGCTCAGCGCCCGGCCGACGGCGGGGTCGGCGACACGCGCTCCCAGGGCGTCGCGCACTGGGTCACGTAAGGGTAGTAAGTGTTGGAGTCGGCGCAGAAGAACCAGAAGCCGCTGGCCTCCGGTGCCGGTGCCGGAGGCGCGACCGACAGGTCGTTGCGTTCGACATACACCGGGGGCGAGTGCACGCGCGGCACGTGGACCACCGGTGGCGAATACACCAGCGGCTCAGAGTAGATCACGCGCGGAGCATGGTAGATCGGCGGCGCGTAGTAGACGGGTGGCGCTACGTAGTGCGGCCGATGGTAGATCGGAGCGCCCAGGTAGATGCTCACTCGCGGACCGCCGTGGCCGTGCCAGTGGGCGTTTCCATGACCATGGCCGCGGTGCCAGCGGTCGGCCAGCGCCGGTGCCGGCAGGGCAAGGGCAGACGCCGCGAGCAGCAGCGCCGCCAGCGCGGCGGGGCCACGCGTCGATGACAGGTCGGATCGTACAGACATCGTTGCCTCCTCTGGTCCCCGCCCGGGGATCCTCGCGTCGCGCTCAGGCTAAACGGGTTCGCCGGGTCATGGCACTGCGGTGATGCAAGCGGACGTTGCGGCGGTTACGGTTTCGAAACAATCGTCAGTCGCGATGAACCCTGCACACCGCGTTCCTGACACCACTAACGCGGCTGGCCCGCGTCGGTGCACAGCAACCGACGGAATTACAGGGGCCGATGCGCATCTCGAGATTCGATTACGCTCGCATTCCCCTGCATATGGTGGAGCGAAGGCGATGACCCGAACCGAAGACATCCGGCTGAAGCTGCGCGACGGCGAGATGGGCGCGCACATCGCGTGGCCGGACCGCAAGCCTGCCGGCGCGATCATCGCGATCATGGAGATCTGGGGCGTGAACGACACCATGCGCAAGCATGCGCAGGAGTTCGCCGAGGCCGGCTTCATCTGCCTCGTTCCGGACCTGTTCTGGCGCCAGGAGCCCGGCGTCGAGCTGTCGGACCGGAATCCGGCCGACGTGCAGAAGGCGTTCGACCTCTACTACGACTTCGACTACGACCTCGGCGTGCGCGACATGGAGGACACCATGCAGTGGCTGCGCACCGTGCCCGGCGGCACCGGCAAGGTGGGCAGCGTCGGCTACTGCCTCGGCGGTAAGCTCTGCTACCTGATGTGCTGCCGCACCGACATCGACTGCGCGGTGGCCTACTACGGCACCTACATCGAGCACAACATCCGCGAGGCACCGAACCTGCACCGGCCGTTCATGCTGCACATGGCGATGAAGGACCGCTGGGTGCAGGCCGAGGTGAACGAGATGCTCGAGCGCCGGTTGTCGCCCAATCCGCTGGTCACCCTCCACAAGTATCCGGAAGCCGACCACGCGTTCGCACGGCACGGCGGAAAGCCGTACCGGAAGGAAGAGGCCGACCGTGCGCTCGCGCTGTCGGTGGACTTCTTCCGAGGGCACCTGGATTGAGGGGCGGCTCGGCCGGACGGCGCCGGCTGCTTGCGGGCATCGCGGCTGGCGCGATGATGCCCGGGTCCGTCGCGGCGCACGACTTCCGCGCCGGCGCGATCGTGATCGACCATCCGTACGCACTGCCGACACCCCCGGGAGCCCGTACCGGTGCAGTCTACTTCCGCACGCTCAGGAACGGTGGACGCGAGCCCGACCGGCTCCTGTCGGCGACCAGCCCGGCGGCCGCGGCGGTCGAACTGCACCGCAGCGCGATCGAGAACGAGGTGATGCGGATGCGTCCGCTCCCCGCGCTCGACCTGCCGCCAGGGGCGAGCCTGAAGGTGCGCCATGGCGGCGAGATCCACCTGATGCTGATCGACCTGAAGGCGCCGCTGAAGAACGGCGAACGCTTTCCGGTGCGGTTGAAGTTCGAGCGCGCCGGCGAACACGAGGTCGTCGTGCAGGTCCAGCAGCCGCGCACCGACGGCAAGCCGCCGGCCGGGCACAGCCATTGAAGCCCGCAGGGGCCCGAACCGACTTCGAAGGAAACACCGTGTCATCGAAACATCCGCTCCGCTGCGCGCTCCTGCTTGCGGCCGCTCTGTCCCCGGCGCTGCACGCGCAGGGCTATCCCGAGAAGCCGTTGCGCATGGTGGTACCGTTCCCGCCTGGCGGCGCGGCTGACATCGTCGCGCGCCACTTTGCTACCCGGCTGGCGGAAGCCGTCGGCCAGCAGGTCGTGGTCGACAACCGGGGGGGCGCCGGCGGCAATATCGGCGCGGAGAACATCGCCCGCTCGCCGGCCGACGGCTACAGCCTGCTGTTCGCCTCCTCCAGCGTGCTGTCGATCAACCCGCACCTGGGCGGCAGGGCCCCGTTCGACGTGCTCAAGGCGTTCACGCCTGTCGTGCTGATCGGCCATGCGCCCAACGTGCTCGCCGTGCATCCGTCCGTTCCCGCGAAGACGGTGCGTGACCTGATCCTGCTCGCGAAGCAGCGGCCGGACGCGCTCGCCTATGCGTCCAATGGCCACGGCACGCTGAGCCACCTGACCGGCGAGCTGTTCGCCCAGGGCGCGGGCGTGAAACTGCTCCACGTGCCGTACAAGGGCGCGGCACCCGCTACCATCGACACCGTGGCGGGCAACGTGTCGGTGCTGTTCGCTGCCTTCCCGAGCGTCGCCTCGCAGGTGCGCGCCGGTCGGTTGCGCGCGCTGGCGGTGACCGGCGCGCAGCGCATCGCGATCGCGAAGGATCTGCCGACCGTCGCCGAGGCCGGCATCCCGGGCTTCGAGTCCAGCCAGTGGTGGGGCTTCTACGGTCCGGCCGGGCTGCCCGCGGCGATCGTCGACGTGCTGAACAAGGCCGCCAACCGCGCGCTCGGCACCGAGGAGTTCCGAAAGGCGCTCGCGCTGGAGGGCGCCGCTCCGGCCGGCGGTACGCCGGCACAGCTTGCCGCGTACCACAAGACCGACTACGACAAGTGGGGCAAGGTGATCGCCGCCGCAGGCATCAAGGAGAACTGAGATGGCAGCACAGGACACGCTCCCCCCGAACGCGGTCACCCGCCGTTTCGCAGCGTTCGCCGCCGGGCTCACGGTGGCAGACCTGCCGTCGAACGTACGCGAGCACCTGACCGTGCTGCTGCTCGACTACCTGCGCGTGGCCTCGCTCGGTGAGCGCATGCCGTGGAGTGGCTGGGCGGTGAAGCTCGCCGGACAGCTCGGCGGCAACGGCCATTCGACGATCCTGTTCTCGCGCGAACGCACCGACCCGGAGCGCGCGACCTTCGTCAACACCACCTTCTCCGGCAGCATCGACGCCGACGACGTGCACGTGGGTTCGATGCTGCATCCGGGCTGCATCGTGATCTCCGCCGCGCTGGCGGTGGGCGAGGCGCGCGGCGCCAGCGGCGAGCGCATCCTCGCGGCGATCGCCGCCGGCTACGAGAACATGATCCGGATCGGACTCTCGCTGCAGCCCTCGCACTTCCGCCGCGGCTTCCAGAGCACCGCCACCTGCGGCGGCTTCGGCGCCGCGACCGCAGCGGCCTGCCTGATGTTCGAGGGTGCCGACCGCGCCGAGCGTATCGCCGAGACGCTAGGCCTGGTGGCCTCCTTCAGCGGTGGGCTGACGCAGTTCTACCACTCCGGTTCGACGGTCAAGCGCATCCATGCTGCGCATGCCGCGGGCGAGGGCGTGCATGCCGCGCTGCTGGCAGAAGCCGGCTTCTCCGGCCCGGCGGACATCCTCGAAGGCAAGGACGGCTTCGCCCGCGCGTATGCCGACGGCCACGACTTCGACAAGGGCCTGGACGGCCTGGGTGAACAGTGGCGCCTGCTCGAGACCGCGATCAAGCCGCATGCGAGTAGCGCACGCGTGCTGTCGGCGATCGAGGCCACCGCTTCGCTGTGCACCGAACACGGCCTGACCATCGACGACATCGACACCATCCGCGTCGGCATCCCGAAGGTGATCCAGGGTCGACTGACCGTTAACGAACCCAAGGATATCCAGGCCGCGCAGATGAGCCTGCCGTTCTGCATGGCGATGGTGCTGAAGCAGGGCAAGCATGTGCCCGCCGGCTTCACGCTGAACATCGACGACTTCGAGGCCACGCTCGCCGACCCGACGGTGATGGCGATCTCCTCGCGCGTGTCGTGCGAGCTCGACGACGATGCCGAGCGGGTGAGCACCGAGCAGTCGGTCGGTGCGAAGGTCACGTTCCGGCTGAAGGATGGCCGGTTGGTCGAGCGCTTCATCGATGCCCCGAAGGGCAGCGTGTCGCGGCCGTTCACCATGGACGATCATGTCGCCCGCTTCCGGCAGGAACTGGGGCGGCGATTCGATGCCGGTCGGGTCGCCGATCTGCAGGCCGAGGTGGAAGGCTTCGTCCGGCTTCCCGGCGTACAGCGCCTGATGGCGCTGCTCGCTCCCCGCTGAACAGGCTCGCCTGCCACTTGCATCGGAGGCCCGCGTGCCGGTCCTGAAACTGCCCGACTGCGACCTGCACTACCAGGTCGATGACTTCACCGACCCGTGGACCGACGCCGACACCGTGCTGATGCTCCACGGCAACGCCGAGAGCTCGCTTGCCTGGTATGCGTGGGTGCCTGTGCTGGCCCGCCACCTGAAGGTGGTGCGCCCCGACATGCGCGGCTACGGCCAGTCGACGCCGATGGCCCGCGAGTACGAGTGGACGCTGGATGCGCTGATCGACGACTACTGCCGGCTGATGGACCACCTCGGCATCGAGCGCTTCCACCTGGTCGCGGCGAAGATCGGCGGCACGATCGCGCGGGCGTTCGCCGCGCGCCGGCCGGATCGCGTGAAGTCGCTGGTGGTGGTGGGCACGCCGCAGGCGCTGCGGCCGGGCGTCGAGAAGGTGCCCGCGCTGATCGAGGAGTTCGAGACGAAGGGCGCCGAGCACTGGGCACGGCGGACGATGGACGGCCGGCTCGGCGATCACTTCCCGCCGGAAGGCGTCGAGTGGTGGACGCAGTTCATGGGGCGCGCGCCGGTGTCGTCGCTGGTCGGGTTCAACCGCGGGATCAACTATGCGGACATCCGCGCGGACCTGCCGAAGATCCAGTGCCCGACGCTGGTGATCACCACCGAGGAGAGCGGGCTGGGGACGGTGGAGCGGACAAAAGCGTGGCAGGCGGAGATCGCGGATTCACGGCTGCTGGTGCTGCCGGGGAAGTCGTACCACGTGGCGGCGAGCGATGCGCAGGCGTGTGCGGAGGCGGCGCTGGGGTTCGTCAGGGGCAGCTGACGATGGCGACGGCACAGCCGTTGCAAAAGCGCGCCAACTTTTGTCAAGAGGCCCTTTCCGTGGCCGTTAGCAGAGACGCACGTACACGCGAGTACTGCTGACAAGGAGAGGCAAGCATGGAGTACTTCAAGGCAAGCAGGCGTTGGGTCTTGACTGCCCAACAGCGGGATCAGCTTCGTAACGGTCAACTCATGGAGCTTGATGACCACGAGTACAAGGAATACACACGGTGTCTTCGCGCTGGCGCGGAACGAAGTCCCGCATCGGTTTGCGCACGAATCTCAGCCGACGGGTAGCCAGGCGCGCACGCCGACTGCGGGCGAGAATGGCGCGTGCCGCAGCCTGGGAACCACCTGTCCCATGCGCGTCGACGGGTCGCGCGCCTCGGCTTCCGGTCCATCCACCCGCACCTCCTGCGCGAAGATCGCCGAGCCGAGCGGGCGGCGCATCGCCATGTGGCTTCGCGTCA